>DAIMZU010000381.1:0-3852 GCA_036733845.1 Ramlibacter sp. | reverse complement strand
GGTGGGCAGCGGTTGTACCTGATGTGGGCCTGGGGGGCGTTGGCCTTGTACCAGGGCGCGGCGTATTCGAGGGGGAGGGTAGGCCGATGGCTGGACCGGCTGGGCCACCGCCAGCCTGGCCGCTGAAAGCTCAGCCCGTACGGAGAGCGGTGACCAGGCTGCCCACCACGCCTTTCCAATTGCCCGCCTTCTCCTGCCGCACCAGGCGCATGCCCGGATACCAGGGCGTCGTGTCCCCCGAGCCCCAGCGCCAATCCGCCTCGTGCTTGAGCAGCAGCCAGGTGCGAATGCCCAGCGTCGCGGCGAGGTGCGCGGGCATGCCGTCCACCGCCACGACCTGGTCCATGTCCAGCAGCGCCGAGGCGGCGCATTCGATGGACCCCGTGTGCCGCGACAGCGGCGTGATGCCCATCGCTGGAACGTGAGGGTCCTCCGCGGCCCGGCCCTGCTGGAAGCTGTAGAAGCGCAGGCCTGGCATCGACAGCAGAGGCTCGAGTGCCTCGAGCGGAATGGATCGGCTGGGATCCCAGTCACTGGCGGCCCAGAGCAGCCCGATGCGCTGCGGCCGGCCGGCCTCGGGCAGCACCATCCGGCACAGTGCGCGTGCCCGCTGCGCCAGGTGGGGGTAGGGCGGGGGCAGGCTCGACGCTGTAGCGCGAAGCGCATAGGCCAGTTCCATGACCTCGATCTCGACGTGCGCCGGTGGCGGGTCGTCGGTCCAGGCGGTCGAGACCTCCCCCAGGCCGGGCAGGCCTTGCAGCAGCGGGATGAGCGCCGGCTGAACCAGGAAGTGCAGGGCGTGCGCACGTTCGGCCACGAGCGGCACGAAGCGCAGGAACTGCAGCGTGTCGCCCAGGCCATGCAGGCAGCGGATGCGCACCACGCGCCCGTCGAAAGGCGTGCCGTCCCAGATCAGTTCATGCGGGTGACGCTCGAAATCCGACCCGCGCTGCCGCTCTCGCCGCGGCTGTTCGATCCGGTCCGTTTCCCGCCACGCCTGCTCCCAGTCTCCGGCGCGCATGGCGGCAAGCCACGCCGCGCCGATCTCAGGCGGCTGCGCGGGCGGCGGCTTCATTGGAGGGCGGGGCACTGCGGGCCATCTCCGCGCGGAACCACGCGATCGTGCGGCCCAGTCCCTCGTGCAGGTCCACCGTGGGTTCCCACCCGAGGTGCTGCCTCGCGAGCCGGATGTCCGGCCGCCGCTGCGTCGGATCGTCCGCGGGCAGTGGCAGGTGGACGCACAGCGATTGCGAGCCGGTCTGGGCCAGCACTTCGGCGGCGAGTTGCGCGACCGTGAACTCGCCGGGGTTGCCCAGGTTCAGCGGACCTGCCAGGCCTGGCCGGTCCATGAAGCGCAGGAAGCCTTCGACCAGATCGTCGACGAAGCAGAAGCTGCGCGTCTGGCTGCCTTCGCCGTAGAGCGTGAGCGGATCGCCGCGCAGCGCCTGCATGATGAAGTTGGACACGACGCGCCCGTCCTGCGGGTCCATGCGCGGGCCGTAGGTGTTGAAGATGCGCACGATGCGCACGTCCACCCCGTGCTGCCGGTGATAGTCCATGAACAGCGTTTCGGCGCAGCGCTTGCCCTCGTCGTAGCAGCTTCGCAGGCCCACCGGGTTCACATGGCCCCAGTAGCCTTCGGACTGCGGGTGCTGCAGCGGATCGCCGTACACCTCGCTGGTGGACGCCTGCAGGATGCGCGCGCCGCGCCTGCGGGCCAGCTCGAGCAGGTTCAGCGCCCCGAGCACGCTGGTGCGCGTGGTGTGGATGGGGTCGTGCTGGTAGCGGGGCGGAGAAGCCGCGCACGCGAGGTTGTAGATCTCGTCCACCTCCGCATCCAGCGGATCAATCACGTCGTGCCGCCGCAGTGCAAAGCGCGGATGGTCCAGCAGGTGGGCGATGTTGGCTTCGCGGCCGGTCAGGAAGTTGTCCACGCACAGCACCTCGTCGCCGCGTGCGATCAGGCGGTCGCACAGGTGGCTGCCGAGAAAGCCCGCGCCGCCGGTGACGAGCACCCGTCGCGGAGGGTGGTGTTGGCTCATTCCTGTTTCTCCCTGGGGCGTTTCGACGCCCTGTCATGCTCGCGTTATAGCGGCATTCCGCCGCGCCGTGGGGTGATCTCAGCGTTTGCGCGAAGGCTCCCTGCGCCTGCGCTGCGGCTTCGCGCGGTCGAGCGCGACAAGGCTGTCCGACAAGGCGCCCTCGAGCGTGCGCGACAGTCGTGACTCCAGCAGCGCGAGCACCGCGGCTTCCTCGGGACGCAGCCCTGCGGCCATCTCGTCACGCACCTCGCGCCGGATCTCGAGCAGGAGCGCCCCACTCGCATGCGCCTGCAGGATCTCCGGGTGGACGTAGCACTTGCGGCAGATGGTGGGCGTGTTGCCCAGCCGTGCGGAAACGCGTTCGATGGCGGTCTTGAGCTGCTGGCGGACCGTGCCCGGCAGCTCAAGCTGGCTGGCCTCCTGCAGCGCAAGGGCGGCCATCACGGTCCCCGCCCAGGTGCGGAAGTCCTTGGCCGTGATGTCGCTGCCGCTGATCTCGCGCAGGTACGCATTGACGTCGGCGGAGGAGACGTCGCGCAGTTCACCCTCCTCGTCGACGTACTGGAACAATTCCTGGCCGGGCAGCTCCTGGCAGGCCCGCACCACGCGGGCGATGCGCCGGTCGCCCAGTTGCAGGTTCCAGGTCTTGCCACTCTTGCCCTTGAAGCGGAAACGCAGCTGAGAGCCTTCGACCTTGACGTGCGAATTGCGCAGGGTGGTGAGACCGTAGCTCTTGTTCTCCCGCGCGTAGTCGTCGTTGCCGACGCGGATGAGTGTCGACTCGAGCAGCCGCACCACCGTGGCCAGGACTTTCTCGCGCGGCAAGCCGCGTTGGCCCATGTGCTCGTCGACGCGTGCACGCAGCGCCGGCAGTGCACGTGCGAAGTCCATCATGCGCTCGTACTTGTTGCTCTCGCGCACTTCCCTGAATTGCGGGTGGTAGCGGTACTGCTTGCGGCCCTTGGCATCGCGTCCGGTCGCCTGCAGGTGGCCGTCGGCGCGCGGGCAGATCCACACGTCGGTCCAGGCCGGCGGAATGGCCAGCTTGCGGATGCGCTCCAGCGTCGCCTCGTCCTCGACGGGCTTTCCATCTGGCCGGAAGTACGCGAAGGCTTCGCCCGCCGCCTCGCGCCGCAGCCCAGGCTTGTCCGCATCGACATACCGCAGTCCGACCGCCTCTGCCGCGGCGACCAAGGTTTCCGTCAGCCCTTCGCCGGAACTCTCTTCGCGTGCCATGCCCCATGGTGAACTGCCGCTGGCTGAACTCGGGCGCGCGCGGGGCGGGTCCGCAAGGCGCCAAAACACGCAAGCGGCCGTAGGATCGGCCCTACGACGGAAAGCGCCTTCCTGAGCGTGGTCCCGAGCCTGTGCTACTTACCCTTGGTGCCAACTAAGTCGCATCGGAGCGGCAGGTGCAGGGAGTGGAGTCGATGAACGTCACGATCGTGGGCACGGGCTATGTGGGATTGGTCACTGGCGCGTGCCTGGCCGAGCTGGGCAACACGGTCTTCTGCCTGGACCTGGACGAATCCAAGGTCGCGCTGCTGCGTGCCGGCCGCATCCCCATCCACGAGCCCGGCCTGCACGAGATCGTCGAGCGGAACCTCGAAGAGGGACGGCTGGTGTTCTCCAGCGACGTTGCCGAAGCGGTCGCCTTCGGGGACCTGCAGTTCATCGCCGTCGGAACACCGTCAACGAGCGACGGCGGGGCCGACCTGCGGCATTTGCACGAGGCCGCCCGGGCCATCGGCCGCCACATGGAACGATCGAAAGTCATCGTCCAGAAGTCCACCGCGCCGGTGGGCACGGC
>DAIMZU010000380.1:0-3866 GCA_036733845.1 Ramlibacter sp. | reverse complement strand
GTCGACGCCGCGCGGGTACGCGTATTCCACACCACGCCGCCCTACTACGACTACAACTGGACGGTCCACGCCGACATGCCCGCCGCCATGCGCGAGCAGATCACGCGCGCGTTCGTCGAACTGTCGCCCGACACTCCGCAAGGTCGCGAAATCCTGGACCTGCAGCGCGCCACGCGCTTCATTCCCACCCGCGCCGCCAACTACCAGGGCATCGAAGCCGCTGCCCGCAGCGCCGGCCTGCTGAAGTAGGGCGCCTCCATGCGGTTGCAGCTGGAATCGGCCAGCGTGTGGCACCCGGGTGCGCGCGGCGATGCGCCGCCTGCGCTGGCGCCCTTGACACTGAACCTCGCCTCCGGTGAGCAGGTGGCGGTGATCGGCCCCTCGGGCGCCGGCAAGACCACCCTGCTGCTCGCGCTCGCCTGTGCACTTCGGCCGGCGGCCGGTCGCGTACTGCTGGACGGCCGCGACCCCTGGAAGCTGCCGGCGCGGCACTTGCGTGCCTTGCGCGGCGAGCTCTTCCTCGCGCCCCAGGTGCCGCCGTTGCCACCCCGCCAGCGCGTGGTGACCGCGGTGCTGGCCGGACGGTTGCCGCGCATGGGCCTGTGGCCTAGCCTTCGCAGCCTGTTCCACCCCACGGGGATTCCCCAGGCCGACGCCGCGCTGGCCCGATTCGACCTCTCGGACAAGCTCTTCGACCGCGTGGACCGGCTCTCCGGCGGCGAACGCCAGCGGGTCGGGCTGGCTCGTGCGCTGCTGTCGCAGGCCCGGCTGCTGCTGGTGGACGAACCGCTGTCGGCGCTCGACCCTTCGCGCGCCGCCCAGGCCCTGGACACGCTGGGCACCGCCGCACGCGAGCAGGGCGCAACGCTGGTCTGCACTTTGCATGACGTGCCGATGGCGCTGCGCCATTTCCCGCGTGTGGTCGGCCTGCAGGATGGTCGGCTCGCCTTCGACCTGCCGGCGGACAGCGTCACGCCAGCAGTGCTGGCGGACTTGTACGCGCACCGCCCGCATGAGCTCGGCGCGGCCCCCGACGCGCCGCCGCCCACGACATCCGCCCCGTCGGCGGTCCCGATCCTGTGCCGGTGACGCTCGACGCCGCACCCACTGCGCCAGCACCGATCCGGCGAGACCCCGCCTGGCGGCGGCGTGTCGGGTGGCTGCTCGCCTGCGCGGTGATCCTCTGGCCGCTGCTGGTGCTGGCCGAGTTCCGTCCCTGGCTGCTGCTGGCGCCCGATGCCCTGGCGTCCACGCTGCGCTTCCTGGCCGACTTCTTCCCGCCCCGGCTCGACCCGGAGTTCCTCGCCCTCGTGGCGCGGGAGACCTGGCGCACCGTCGCCATCGCCACCGCCGGCCTGGCGCTGTCCTGGCTGATCGCGGTGCCGCTGGCGCTGGCCTCGGCACGGGGACTCTCGATGTCCGCGCTCGCCGGGCGGATGGGGCCGCTGCCTGGCGCCATCCGCGGCCTGGTGCGGGCCGTGCTGGTGGTCCTTCGAAGCATTCCCGAATTGGTCTGGGCGCTGGTGTTCGTGCGCGTGGTGGGGCTGGGGCCGACGGCCGGCGTTCTGGCAATCGGGCTGACCTATGGCGGCATGCTGGGCAAGGTCTACGGCGAGATCATCGACAGCGGCGACGCGTCACCTGCAGCCGCCCTGCTGCGCAACGGTTCCGGCCGGATCCAGGCCTTCTTCTACGGCATGCTGCCCCAGAATGCGGCCGAGCTCACCAGCTACACCGTGTACCGGTGGGAATGCGCGATCCGCTCCTCGGCCGTGCTCGGCTTCGTTGGCGCCGGTGGCCTGGGCCAGGAACTGGACAACGCGATGAAGATGTTCAACGGCTCCGAGGTCAGCACGCTGCTGCTGGTGTTCGTCGGACTGGTGGCGCTGACCGACCGCCTCAGTGCGTTCCTGCGGAGGGTGCTGGCATGACGCCGCCGCTGTCCCCGCCCGCCCCGGCGGTGGATGCGCCGGGGCGCCAGGCGCCGCCGCTGTTCGGCGTCCGGAGCACGGCGTCCTGGTTCCTGCTGGCCCTCGTCGCACTCGTGGGACTGAGTTTCTGGTCCCTGGACCTGCAGTGGGCGCGCCTCTTTTCGGTCGAGGGGATGCAGCGCATGGGCCGGTTCGTCGGCGAGTTGCTGTCGCCGAGCCTGGAGCCCCGTTTCCTCGCCCGATTGCTGCCGGCGGCGCTGGAGACGCTGGCCATGTCCGTGGTCGGCACCCTGCTGGCCTGCGCCTTCGGCCTGCTGCTGGCGCTGCCGGCCAGCCGCACGCATGCCCACGACCCCGCCCGCTGGCGCGGGGCGGCCCGCCTGGTGCTGAACGCGCTTCGCAGCGTGCCCGAGCTCATGTGGGCCGCGCTGCTGGTGATCGCCGCCGGCCTGGGCCCGATGGCGGGCACCCTGGCGCTGGCGCTCCACACCACCGGCGTGCTCGGGCGCCTGTTCGCCGAAGCCGTCGAGAACGCGCCCGAAGGCCCCGGGTTCGCGCTCCGGCTGCGGGGGGTGGGCGAGGGCCGGGTCTGGCTGTACGCCACGCTGCCGCAGGTGCTCCCGCAGCTGGTCAGCTACAGCCTCTACCGCTGGGAGAACAACATCCGGGCCGCCGCGGTCCTGGGGGTGGTCGGCGCGGGCGGGCTCGGGCAGCTGCTGGCCTTTCACCTGGGGCTGTTCCAGATGGGGGAGACGGCCTCGGTCCTGGCGGCGATGCTGGTGCTGGTGCTGGCGGTGGATGCCCTCAGCCACGCCGTGCGGCTGCGGCTGGGCCGCTAGCCCTGGCCCAGCAGCGCCAGCGCGAACTCGCGTGCGTTGAAGGTCTCGAGGTCCTCGAGCTTCTCGCCGACGCCGATGAAGTAAACCGGCACCGGCTTCTCCTGGGCAATGGCCGCGAGCACGCCGCCCTTGGCCGTGCCGTCGAGCTTGGTGACGATCAGCCCCGTCAGCCCCAGGGCCGCGTCGAAGGCCTTGACCTGCGTGAGCGCGTTCTGGCCGGTGTTGCCGTCGATGACCAGCAGCACCTCGTGCGGCGCCGTGGCGTCGGCCTTGGCCACCACGCGCTTGATCTTGCGCAGCTCTTCCATGAGATGCAGCTGGGTGGGCAAGCGCCCGGCGGTGTCGACGATGACGACGTCCTTGCCGCGCGCACGGCCGGCGCTGACCGCATCGAAGCTCACCGCCGCCGGGTCGCCGCCTTCCTGGCTGACGATCTCGACCGTGTTGCGGTCTGCCCAGACGGCGAGCTGCTCGCGGGCGGCCGCGCGAAAGGTGTCCGCGGCCGCCAGGAGCACCGCGCAGCCTTCGCCGGCCAGGTGACGGGTGAGCTTGCCGATGGACGTCGTCTTGCCCGCGCCATTGACCCCCGCGACCATGATGACGGTCGGGCGGTGCTCGCCGATCACGAGGGATTTCTGCAGCGGCGCCAGCAACTGGGTCAGCACTTCGGCCAGAATGTTCCTCACCTGCACGGGGCGCGTGGCGCCGCTGCTCTGGACCTTGCGCTTGACCTCCGCCAGCAGCCACTCGGTGGCCTGCACGCCCGCGTCGGCCATGAGCAGCGCCGCTTCGAGTTCCTCGTACAGGTTGTCGTCGATCGTGCCGCCCGTGAACACCTGCGAAATGCTCGAGCCGGTCTTGCGCAGCCCGATGCTGAGCTTGCTGAACCAGCCTTGCCGTTCGGCGGGGACTGCCTGGGCCGTTGCGGGCTCCGGCACGTCGAGTGCGCGCACCAGCGCGCTGCCGATCAGCCCACCCGAAACGGGCGCCGGCGGCGCAGGCGCGGCGGCGGGCGGCGAGGGCTCAGGCGCCGATGCCGGTGCATCCGCAACCCGATGCGGCGCCGCCGCCGGGATCACGGGCTCAGGCGGGGCGG
>DAIMZU010000379.1:0-3890 GCA_036733845.1 Ramlibacter sp. | reverse complement strand
GCGTTGAGCACCAGGTTGGAGAACACCTGGACGAGCCGGACCGGATCAGCACGCAGCTGGAGCCCCTGCGCTGCCGCAAACTCGACCGTTGCCTGCCCCTGCGCCGACGCACTGGCGGCCACTTCGCAGGCCTGCGCAAGCAGCGTCGCCACGTCGCAGATTTCCAGGTTCAGAGAGAACTTGCCCGTCGCGAGCCGGTTCATGTCCATCAGGTCCTCGACCATCCTCGACAGTGCGCCAACCTGGCGCTCCAGCGAGGCCGCGAGCTGATCCACGCGCTCGCCGCCATTGGCGCGGTGGAGGAGTTCGGTCGACAGGCGCACCGGCCCCAGCAGGTTGCGAAGCTCGTGCGCCACCACCGCATTCAACACGGGTGAGGACAGGGACGCGGTGGCCCGGGTGCGCCCGGCCCTGACGGGAAGACGGCCGCCGCGCTGGCGCAACGATTTCCGGATGCCGCCGGCAACGGGCGGATACGGCCGCACGGAACTGGTCTGCTTCTGCATGGTCGAGGTCCTCATGCCCGAAGGATCGCCTCATCATGCAGGATCGAATTGCGTGGGATCAAGCAACCGGCTCGCCGATGATCTGTGTTCGGGGCCAGGGCGCTGCCCCATCTCCCTGGGCCTGGATGGCCAGGAGATCCGCAACGTGCACCCGCTCCCGGAGCGACTGAGCAGGCGCACGGTGCCACCGATCTCCCGGGCGCGCGCATGAATGGACCTCAGACCCAGACCAGGCTGCGGCCCCGACGGGGCGGCCGGATCGAATCCACCGCCGTCATCCAGGATGCTGAGCCGGAAGTTCCGGCCGCAGCGAAACAGGCGAAGGCGGACCCGCGTCGCCTTCCCGTGCCGGATGGCATTGGCGACCGCCTCCTGGGTGATCCGGTAGAGGTGCGTCCCGGTGGCCGCCGACACATCGGAGAAGTCGCCCCGCGCCTGCACGGTGCAGTTCACGACGCCAGACCGGCGGAGGTCCCTTGCGAAATCCTCCAGGGCCTCCGCCAGAAGGCCGTCATCAGTTCCCGCCGGCATCGCGCCCCGGGCGATCCGGCGGACGCGATCCGCCGCCCGACTCAATTCTTCCTGGCACGACTCGAGCAGCGGCATGATGGCGGGGTCCTGCTCCATCGCGCGAGCCCTGCCAAGGACCAGAACGATCCCGGCCAGCGACGAACCGACTGCATCGTGAAGTTCGTTGGCCAACTGCGCCTGCCTGGCATCAGCCTCGGCCATGAGCGCTTCATGGAAGTTCTGGGCGAGACGCTCGGTCTCCTGCTGGGACCGAACCGCCCACGCGTTTGCCTCATGCCTGGACGTCGCCGCTGACCGCAGCGTCTCCATCAGCAAGTCCGCTTCGGCCACGCCCGACGGAGCTGCAGGAGGCGGCACCGATCCGTGCTCCGTGGCCGCCGCCGCTTTCCGGACCATGTCCATTGCACGGGTGATGCGATGGTGCAGGCCCGAGGCGCCGAGTGCACCGGTCACGAAGATCACGGCGAAAGCGCCAGCAAGGTAGCCTGCCGTCCTGCGGATCGACGCCTCGAGCACCGAACTGGGCACGCTGACGACTGCGGTCCATCCGATCGCGGGTGCTTTCACGAGCCCGCTGACCACGCGGGTGCCGTCCAGCGCGACCCGCGACACGACCCGTCCGCCCGCGCCGGCAGCCGGGTCCAGCGCCGTGGACAAGGAAGGGCCCACCTGCGATCCCGCATAGGTCTCATGGCCCGGCACACGGGCCACGACGCGCCCGTTCGCGTCGACGATGAGGCCAGTCCAGCCCGACGGCAGCGCGTGGGCTGCGATCAGGTCCCGGAAAGCCTCGGTCGCGATGCGGGACACCACCCCGCCTGCGAGGCGGGTTCCACTGACCACCGGAATGCCCATCGCCACATGCGCGCCAGCGCCGTCCGCGGAAACGAGCACCGGCCCGAACGGCGACATTGACGTCGTGGACCAGGGCAGACCGTCCAGCGCGTCCGCGGGAAGCTGACTCACGACAGATGGCCTGGAGGCATCCACGAACGCGAGCTGGACCTGCGTGCCGACGCCGGCGTGCCGTCGAAGGGCTGCCTCCGTGCGGGCGGGGTCAGCGGCCGCCGACTGGATATCGGCGGCCAGGCGCGACAGGCGGTCCTGCTCCCCCTGGGTGAATCGCATCGCATCGTCGAGGATCGCGCCCGCCCGCACCACCGTCTGCGCTTCGACCTCGGCGCGCTGGCGCTGATAGTCGTAGACAAGCGCAATGGCAGAGATCAGCAGCGCCGGGCCGATCGAGAGCCAGAACATCCGGACCATCAGCTCCCCAAGCGTGGGGGGCATGTCCGCCGCGACCCGCCGTCGGAACGCAGTCCTGAATGTGAACGCTGGCATGGATGTACTCCTCGCGTCGGTGCCACGGCCGAACACGCGCTTCGCGCCATTGATTATTTCGCCCACTCGACGGGGAACAGATGATCCGGATCAAGTTCCGCCGTGCCCTCAGACACCTCGAAACTTGACGGCGCGCAAATCGGTCCGGCGCTCCTGGCGCCAGAGTAGGCAACGTCACGCGCCTTCGGCAAGCAGGGAAGAAAGGCCAGCCACGGATGAAACAACGCGGAACAAGATCCTTTCGGTGCTCGATGCACACCGGATCATGACCCTCGCGACGCTGCGACCGGACGGCTGGCCGCAGGCGACGACCGTCGGCTACGTGCACGAGGGGACGACGCTATGGTTCCTTTGCGGGCTCGACAGCCAGAAGGCAAGGAACCTCGCACGGGACGACCGCGTTTCCCTCACGGTGGATCACGACACGCCCGACCTCATGGCGATCACCGGCCTTTCGATGGCCGCCAGAGCGCATCGGGTCGTCGACGAAGGCGAAGCGCGGAAGGTGCTCGACATGCTCATGCAGCAATACCCTGACGCGCCGGCAACGACCGCTGGGCTGCAGTTGCCGTCGCCGGCTGACGTCGCGCTGTTCCGGGTCGAGCCCGAGGTGATTTCGGTGCTGGATTACACCCAGGGATTCGGTCACACCGAACTCGTGAGGGCATGAGCTCAACCGACCGGCTGCTATCAGTTGATTTCGATCAAAGCGCGGACACCCGCGGACAGCCTGGGGTTGCTATCCTTGCTCCACGATCCATCGCCCGCCCCAGGAGCTCGACCATGCAACTTTCATCCGCGCAGCACGACGAACTCTCCGCGCTCCTCGAACGCCGCGCCGAAGAGCTCCAGCAGTCCGTCGAGCAGGCCCGCGACGCGATCTCGGCGCCCGGCGGCGGTGGCGCGGGCTGGTCGGAAGTACGGGACTCGGGCGAAGAAGGCGACGCCCGCATGATGGCCACGCTCGACCTCGAGCAACTGCAGCGCGTGGAGAACGAACTCAGCGAAGTGCTGGCGGCCCGCCAGCGGCTGCGCGAAGGCGTGTACGGCGTGTGCGAAGACTGCGACCAGCCCATTCCCTTCGAACGGCTGAAGATCGTGCCGGAGGCGCGGTTTTGCGTCCGCGATGAAGAGCGGCGGGAAAAGGGTGCTGCCTAGCTGTACACCTGGCTGGCCAGCACCAACCCAGCCTGGGCGGTTCCCAGGTCGAGGACCCAACTGATGGCAAACCGAGAGGGGCCGTGCACCTGACAGCCGAAGCCCCAGCAAAGTAGTACTGTGTACCGCAAATGGTACTCGGGCGCTGCACGCTGGCCTCGGCGGTGACCCGAGGTCCGAAACGGCGTGGGATTTGGTGCCGGTTGTCCGAATCGAACGGACGACCTTCCGCTTACAAGGCGGGTGCTCTACCAACTGAGCTAAACCGGCATGGGCCCCGATTCTAGGCGGCCCGGAAACGGATCACTTGATGCGCTTGAGCGCGGGGCGTGCACCACCGGCAGGCGGCTTGGG
>DAIMZU010000378.1:0-3895 GCA_036733845.1 Ramlibacter sp. | reverse complement strand
CTCGAAACTCGGGGCGAAGCGACCGGCCCAGTCCCCGGGCATCCCTGGCCCTTGATCCCAGACGTACCAAGCGAAACGCCGCCAGCCCTGCGTGCGCATCCAGCCCAGCCACGCATCCCAATACGGGATGACTTCGTTGTCTCGATGGATCAGCCCGAGGTTGACCAGCACCTGCCCGTCGTCGGCCATTGGCACCTTGGCGAACACACCGCGCATCAGGCCATCCCAATCGGTGATGCCGCCGGAGGTGTAGTCGCGCTGGTTGCCGTAAGGCGGTGAGGTGAAGCACAGCCGGGCCGCATCGCCCTGCATCAGCGTGGCGACTGCTGTCGGATCGGTGGCATCGCCACAGATCAGACGGTGGGAGCCGATGGCCCAGACATCGCCGGTGCGGGACACCGGCACCACAGGGGCATCCGGCACATCGTCACCAGCGTCTGGCTCGTCGGCATCTGCCTCCTGGTCGGCGTCATCGGTTTCCACCTCGTCAGCGAGCAAGGCCTCGATCTCGGCATCCTCGAAACCGGTCAACGCAAGGTCGTACCCGGCCTCGGACAGCTCGGCCATTTCCAGCGCCAGCATCTCCTCGTTCCAACCGGCGTCGAGCGCCAGCCGGTTGTCAGAGATGACGTAGGCACGCTTCTGCGTGGGCGAGAGGTGCGCCAGTTCTATGACCGGCACCTGATCCAGCCCGAGCTTGCGCGCGGCGGCCAGACGACCGTGGCCCGCAATGATCCCGTTGTCGCCGTCCACCAGCACCGGATTCGTCCAGCCGTACTCGACGATGCTGGCGGCGATCTTGGCCACCTGCTCGTCAGTGTGCGTGCGTGGATTGCGGGCGTAGGGGATCAGCGCCTCGACCTTGCGGTACTCGACGTTGAGCGTGTTCAGAATCGGTTCCTCAAAAAGAAAACCCGCCGACGGAAAACCGTGGGCGGGCTCGTGATGGGTGCGGACTGAGGTGGGTGCAAACTGCAAACCCTGCAAACCTTGGTTTGCAGTCGGACGCTAGGCGAATGCCGCGCTCGCGCCCCCCGCATTGCGATTTGGGAAGGAAGGACCCCTTTTGCCTGGGCCTATTGCCAAGCGCTCGGCCTCAACCGTCACCGCTGTCCAGAAGATAGCCGAAATACTACCCCCGACCGGGCTGTTTTGTTGCACGGCTGCCGGGCCTCGAAACGGACAAGCAAGGCAAAGAAAGGACAAACGCGGCAAGCGTTACCCTAAATTGCCCACGTTTTTGGAAGGCATCCGCACGCCTTCGTTGTTGAGGTTCGCGGTCACGACCTCCATTGCCCGCTGCCAGCGCCGCCACGCAGTGGTACGGTCGCAGGCAAAGCGGATGGTGATGTCCCTCCAGCCGTAGCGCTTGGCCCGCATCCACACAAGGTGGCGCTGCTCGACCTCCAGCCACTGCACCCAGCGCATCGTCTCCAGCATCCGGTCGATGGCCTCGGGGCTTGGTGGGAAGGGGCGATACACCTTCTCGTCAGCAGCAAAGGCTTCCCACTCCTTGCGGACGAAGGCGGGCCAGCAGTTGAAGTAGCCCTGCACACGCACAGGGGGCAAGCGTCGTCCGGTGGCGGCAGCCTCCACGAAGCGTGCTGCCACGTCGTCAGTTGTCCACTCAGCCATGACGTGTCCCTCCCGGCCCGTACAGGCGTTCACCAATGCGTCGCACGATCTCGCGCTCGATGAAGTCCAGACGGTCGTCGGACGCGTTGACCACCAGGATGTGCTGGTCACGCCAGCCACGTTCCTTGATGGCGTCCAGATCGGTGGTCTGGGGTTGCAGCCGACCAAGGGGGCAGCGGTATTGGGGTGTCGAAACCTTCACGTCACACCTCCTGCGTCTCGACTGCCCAGTGCAGCAGAGCCAGCGCGTCGGCTTCGTTGTCGTCGACTGGGGTGTGACCACGCTCGCGGACGGACGTGATCATTTCGTCCTTGCTCGCATTGCCCTTGCCGGTCGCGTGCTTCTTGATCGTGCCGACCGGAACGCCCTGGTAGGGGATGTTGTGATGTTCACACCACGCGGTCAGGTGCCCCATGAATCCGCCGTAGGCGTGCGCTGCGTCAACGCCAGCGTGCCTCCGAACTTCCTCGAAGAACACCGCATTGATGTGATTGCTGACCGACAGCAGTTTGTTGAGCCAGCGCTTGAATCTAAGGAAGCGCATCCCGCCGCCTTCAAATCGCTGCGGCTTGAAGTGCTCCGTGCCGCTGGTGATGGTGCCGTCCAGGTGCTGCAGAGCCCACCCGGTGTGTGTGCCCAGATCGAGGGCGAGGATCGTCGTGTTCATCGTCTTTACTCCGTGTTGGGTGGGCGAGTGACGGATGCGACGGTTTGTCAGGACAACGCCCTTTACGTGCGCGCACGTGTAGCGCGTCAATCAGGAAACCCGTCAAATCCGTCACTCGACCGGATTGATCAGTCATCGCGGTAGGGGTAGGCGTGGCTGTACGGCTTGGGCCTGAGGGCGATGCCCGCGATGGCGCGAGCCCCCCCGGTCAGCCGACACTTGTCGAACTTGCGAGTCGCCATCAGCTCCGAGAAGCGTTTGACCGAGCCCACGTACTCGCCAGCGCGCTCGGCCCACTCACGCCAATCGGCGAACAGTTCGGAGACACCTTCGCGGTGCGACTTGGCCAGCAGACAGCGTTCTTCGATCCACTGCCCGAGCGCATCTTCTGCCTCGAAATACTCCTCGGTCGCCGACACCACGCTGGCGGGCGGCTTCAAGCCCTGGCTTTGCCAGCGGCTGCAGCCCTCGACGGCCCACGCCAAAATCCCATCGCGTTCCTTGAGCAGCTTCTCGGTAAGCCTGCCGTCGCGGCGCTCGGGCGGGATCGTCACCGTGAACGGGATCAGGTGCAGTCGACGCTTCATCGCCTCGTCGACGTTGCGGATCGACGGCTTGTGATTGCCCGCGATCACCAACTTGAACTGCGGCAGGTACTCGAAGAAGTCCTGGCGCATGAAGCGCGCGGACACCTTGTCGCCACCGGTGATGGCCTTGACCTTGGACTCGTTCCAGCGCCGCCCTTGCTCCGTTTCGATGGATGACACGAATCGTGCACCGCGCAGCCCGGCGAGATCGGTGGGGTGTCGGTCATTGCGCGCCTCCATGAAAGTGTCCATCGGGGCGTTGGCCGCGTAGTCGCCCAGGATGGTGGTTAGCACGTTGACGAACACCGACTTGCCGTTCGCGCCCGTGCCGTACAGGAAGAACAGCGCGTGCTCGCTGGTGACGCCCGTCAGGCAGTAGCCAACCATCAGTTGCAGGTAGGCCATCAGATCGGCATCGCCGCCGGTGACGTCTGTCAGGAACCCTCGCCACGTTGGGCAGGCACTGTCCGGATTGCCCTGCGGAGTAGCCGTGGTCACCTTGGTCATTCGGTCGTCCCGCCGGTGCGGGCGCATCCGGCCGGTGCGTAGATCGACCACGCCACCGGGGGTATTCAGCGCCCACACATCGGCGTCCCATTCCTCGGCGGTGGAAGCGTGCTTCGGGTCAGAGCGCGCGATCTTTTCAACCGACGAAATCGTGGCGGAACTGGCCAGCTTGCCCTTGAGCCTCGGCGTTTCCGCTTTCAGCGAGGCGTTGCGGCAGATGCCCCTGGAAAGATGCGACACGTAGAGCACCTGATCGGGATTCCAGCGCACGCCCGTCCAGACCAGCCACTTGCCCCACAGGGCGCAGTAGCGCCAGTCTTCGCCATAGCGGCGGGTGAAAGCGCTGGACAGGCCATCCTCGGTCGTCCAATCAATGCCGGTCAGCAAGTCTGGCGAAGGCGCTTCCTCGACCGAGCGCATCACCGGCATCCGCTCGCCGACGGCCAGAAAGCCACCGACATCGAAGCCTTCGGGTATGGCGTCGGCGGCGTCCCACCC
>DAIMZU010000377.1:0-3895 GCA_036733845.1 Ramlibacter sp. | reverse complement strand
CTCGGGCGTGGCGCGCAGCACATGGCGCGGCCAGCACTCACAGGAGGCCATCACGTCCCGGTGCGAGTGCGCGGCGGCCTTCGGCCGGCCTGTCGTGCCCGAGGTGAAGGCCAGCATGGCGATATCGTCGGCGTCCGTGGCGCAGGCCGGCAGGCCCGCGGCGCGCCCGGCGGCACGCGCTTCCAGGCCGTCGCCGCGTGCCGGGTCATTGAAGGGGACGATCGTGTGCAGCACCGGGCGCGTGGCCCGGGCCGCTTCCAGTTCATCCAGCAGGCGCGCATCGCACAGGGCGACCGTGGGCTGCGCCTTGTCGATGATGTCGCCGAGCTCGCGTGCGCGCAGCAGCGGCATGGTGGCCACGGCGACCAGGCCGGCCCGCACGACCGCCAGCCAGGCCAGCGCCAGCGCCACCGAGTTGCCACCGCGCAGCAGCACCCGGTTGCCGGGGACCAGTCCCAGGTCTTCCACCAGGACCCGCTGGAGGCGCGCCACCTGCTCGGCTGCTTCGGCATAGCTGAGCGTCTGCCCGCGGGAGCGCAGCATCGGCCTGTCGGCACCGCCCTGCGCGCACCCGCGTGCGAACAGCGCCTCGACCAGGTTCAGGCGGTCCGGCAGCCTCAGTTCGGGCGCGTCGTAATGCATCTGGGGCCAGTGCTCTCGGGCCGGCAGGCGGTCGCGCACGAAGGGGTCGACGTGGGCGCTCATGCGGGGGCTCCTTCGCTGTCGGTGGATGCTTCGAAACGGTGGCGCGCGCCGTCCTTGACCTTGCCCAGCAGCCGGTACAGGGACGCCACCTCGCGCTCGGCCAGCCCTGAAAACGCCTCCAGGATCCAGCCTTCGTGCGCCTGCGCCATGGCGTGGAAAGCCTGGCGCCCTTTCGGTGTCAGGCGCACCCTCCAGGCGCGACGGTCGCCTTCGACATCCACGCGGTCGACCAGGCCTTCGGAGGCGAGCTGGTCGGTGATGCCGGTCACGTTGCCGCCAGTCACCATCATGCGGCGCGAGAGCTCGTTCATCTTCAGGCCCTCGGGTGCGCGCTCGAGCTGGGCCATCAGGTCGAAGCGCGGCAGCGTGGTGCCGAACTGCTCACGCAGCCGGGTGCGCAACTCCTTTTCGACCAGCTGCGTGCAGGTGAGCATGCGCAGCCAAAGCCGCAGCGCCTGCGGGTGCTCGCTGTGCGCACGCGCTTCCATGTCCATGGCTTGCTCCAAGTCGCTTCAATAGTTGAAGTCTAAACAAAGAGGGCGCCGCGCGCGAGAGGGCCCCCCATCATTCGTCAGCCCCGTCCTACATGTCGGCTTATTGACGCGCCGTGTGGGCTGGCGCAAGAATTAGCAATGGAAGCCCTCGTTCGCAGGATCGCGCCCAGGCTCGAAGGCGCACCGGTCCGGGTTGCCCTGCGCATGCCCGGTGGAGATACCGTTGGCGCGCCCAAGGCGGACGTCGTCCTCCGGTTCAGCGACTGGTCGTCGCTGGCCACGCTGGCGGCGGGGCAGATCGGCTCGATCGCCGAGGACATCGTCGAAGGCAAGGTGAGCTTCGAGGGCAGCATGCGAGACCTCATGGCCGCCGCGGCCTGGCTGCTTCCCGGCAACCCCGTGCCCTCCGACACCAGCTGGTGGACGCAGGTCCTGCGGCGCACCCGTTCGCTGCGTGCCCATTCGCGCGAGCGCGATGCGCGGCAGGTCCAGTTCCACTACGACGTCTGCGACGACTTCTACGCGCTCTGGCTCGATCCGCGCCGGGTGTATTCCTGCGCGTACTACCGTGAGCCGGGCTGCTCCCTGGCCCAGGCCCAGGAAGCCAAGCTCGACCACATCTGCCGCAAGCTCATGCTGCGCGAGGGCGAGCGCTTCCTCGACATCGGCGCCGGCTGGGGCGGGCTGCTGCTTTGGGCGGCCGAGCACTATGGCGTCCAGGCCCGCGGCATCACGCTGTCCCGGAACCAGCACGCCTATGTCAACCGCCTGATCGAGGAGAAGCGCCTTCAGGGACGCGTGCGCATGGACCTGCGCGACTACCGCGATCTCGACGAAGCCGAGGGCTACGACAAGATTGCCTCGGTGGGCATGTTCGAGCATGTCGGGCAGGTGAACATGGGCCTGTATTTCGGCAAGATCCTGCGCCTGCTTCGCCCCGGCGGCCTGGTCATGAATCACGGCATCACCGCCGGCGGGCTCGAGCCGGGGCAGCTGGGCGCAGGCATGGGCGACTTCATCGAGAAGTACATCTTCCCGGGCGGCGAGCTGCTGCACGTGAGCCTGGTGCTGCGCGAGATGTCGCTGTCGGGCCTGGAGATGGTCGACACCGAGAACCTGCGGCCGCACTATGCGCGAACCCTGTGGGCGTGGTCGGATGCGCTGGAGTCACAGCTCGACCGCGCCTTGCAAGTGCTGGAGGGCGCCGGCGCCGGCAGCCGCGCCCACCAGGTGCTGCGCGCCTACCGGCTCTACCTGGCGGGGAGCGCCATGAGCTTCGAGCGCGGCTGGATCTCGCTGCACCAGATCCTGGCCACGCGTCCCGACGGCGAGCTCACCACGGGGCCGCTGCGGGGCGCACAATCGACGTACCCGTTCAATCGCGAGTACATCTACCGCAGCCCCTGAATGCTCTACAAGTTCAAGTCCAAAGCCGCAGGCGACCTCATCATGCTCGAGGCCAACGGCCGGCGCGTTCTCGAAATCATCGGCAAGGACCCGGGCCCGACGGGCATCATCCTGCCCCAGCAGATGGCGCCGGCCGTCGCCGCGCTCGAGCAGGCGATCGTGCGCGAAGAGGCCGAGCAGAAGGCCGCCATCGAAGAGGCGCGTGCCGCCGGGCAGCAGCCGCCGAAGTTCGACGCCATCGGGCTGCGCCAGCGTGCGCTGCCCTTCATCGACATGCTCAGGCGCTGCGAGAAGGCCGACCGCGAGATCGTCTGGGGCGTCTGAGCGCCCCCGCGGCGACGCTCAGTCGACCTTCGCGCCGGACACCTTCACCACCTGCGCCCACTTGCGGTGCTCGGCGTCGATATGCGCGGCGAACTGCGCCGGGCTGTTGCCGCTCGGAATGGCGCCCTGCGCCTCGAGCTTTTCCTTGATGGCCGGCTGCTGCAGTGCCCGTGCGACCTCCTGCTGGATCCGGTTGACGATCTCCGTGGGCGTTCCGGCGGGCGCCAGCAGGCCGAACCACGACGTGGCATCGAAGCCTTTGAGCCCCGCGGCCTCCTCGATGGTCGGTACATCCGGCAGCGCCACCGAGCGCTGGGCGCTGGTCACCGCGAAGGCCTTCAGCCGCCCCGCCCGGATCTGGGGCATGGACGAGGGCAGGTTGTCGAACATCACGTCCATGTTGCCGGCAACCATGTCGAGCAGGGCAGGGCCGGACCCCCGGTAGGGGAAGTGCACCATGTAGATGCCGGCCATGCTCTTGAACAGCTCGCCGGCCAGGTGGATGGACGTGCCGTTGCCACTGGAGGCCATGTTCAGCCGTCCCGGGTTGGCCTTGGCGTGGCGGATGAAGTCCTGCACCGTGTGGATGTTCATGCTGCGCGCCTTCTCGGCGTTCATCACCATCACGTTGGGAACGCCCGCCACCATCGAGATCGGCGCGAAGTCCTTGATCGGGTCGAAGGGCAGTTTCTCGTACAGCGCCCGGTTGATCCCGTGCGTACCGACCGTGCCCATCAGCAAGGTATAGCCGTCGCCGGGTGACTTGGCCACCACCTCGGCGCCGACGTTGCCGCCTGCGCCTGCGCGGTTTTCCACGATGAACTGCTGCCCGAACGCTTTCGAAAGCTCAGGCGCGATGGCCCGCGCCAGGATGTCGGTCGTGCCGCCGGGCGCGAAGGGCACGACGATGCGGACGGGCTTGTTGGGCCAGGCGCCCTGCGCCGTGACCAGGGAGGGGGCCAGGG
>DAIMZU010000376.1:0-3897 GCA_036733845.1 Ramlibacter sp. | reverse complement strand
TAGGGCACCAGGTTCAGCACCCCCGCAGCCACGCCCCAGACTGCCGCGTGCTTGAGCCCCAGCATCGAGAAGGCGATGGCGGTGGATACCCCCACCAGCACGCTCGCCAGCAGTTGGACCAACAGGTAGCGCTGGATCTGCACGTTGATCTCGTCCAGCGCCTGCACCGTCAGTTTCTTCTGCGTGAGCGTCGGCCCGGCGATCTTGACGAGCTTTCGGCGGAAGATGTCGCCAGATAGCAGCAGGAAGTAGGTCAGGAAGGCCACGATGACGATCTGGCCGATCAGGCTGACGAAGCCGATGGTGCCGGTCCACAGGTGGTCCTGCACGTTGAAGCGGGGCCGCTCGACGATCACCCGCTGTACGGTGGGCGGGGTCGGCGCCGGTTTCTCTGCAGCCGCTGTGGCTTCCTCGAGCTTCTTGCCCGCCTCCTGCACCGACTCCAGCGGCGAGGCGGTCTCGCCGGTGCGGCGCTGGATGGCTTCGCCAACCCGCTCGGCGGCATGGGGCAGCGCCTCGATGACGGCCTTGGCGTCGTCCGCCAGCGAGTAGACCAGCGCCCCCGCCCCCCACAGGATGCCCAGGATCAGGGCCGCGGCGCCCACTGACCGCGGGATGCGCAGGCGGGCCATGGCCTCGACGATCGGCGCGAGCGCATAGTAGAAGACGAAGCCGAGCATCATCGGGATGAAGAACGCCGACGCCCAGCGCAGCACGGCCAGCACCGCCAGCGTGGTGAGGATCACGAGGGCGACGTTGCGCACCTCGGTGACCGGATGCAAAACCGTCTCGGGCGGATTCTGCGGGTCCAGCTCCTCGGCGGGGCGTTGTGCCTCGACTTCCTCGATCGCGCGGTCAGTCTTGCTCTGCGAGTCGGCTTCCTCGGCCGCGAGCCCGGTCACGCGCTGCGCGTCGGCCTCGTCGGCCGTGCGGTTGGCTTTGTCGTCCTGCGGATCCATCGGGGCCCTCTCCTGCCATGCTCGCGAGTCCCCTCCGGGCCCGCGGCTGCGGGCCCCCTAGCGTGACAGTGCCTCCCGCACTGCCGCGAGTTGCCGGCGGGAGACCGCCAGCGACTCGTCCACCCCCGCGAGCTTCAGGGCCCAGCCCTCGCCCTCTTCGGGGTCGTCGTGCCGCTCCAGGGCCCGAAGCGCCCGCCGTACGACCAGCGCGTTGCGGTGGATGCGCAGCAGGCGCGAGCCGAAGCGCTCTTCGAGCTCGCTCAGGGATTCGTCCGAAATATAGCTGCGGGCCGCGGTCCGCACGGTGACGTACTTGAGTTCGGCCTTGAAATAGATCACCTCCGACAGCGGAAGTCGGACAAGATGCCCCCGGTCCTGGATGAGCAGCGTGTCCCCGTCTTCGTTGGCCGCGCTCGCCTCCTTCTCGCGCGCGCGGCGGCGGGCCCGCTGAAGCGCTTGCTGCAGCCGCTCCAGGCGCACCGGCTTGGTGAGGTAGTCGGCCGCTTCGAGGTCGAAGGCCTCCACCGCGTGGTCGGCATGGGCGGTCACGAAGACCACCGGCGGTGCCTCGGGCAGGTCGCGCAGGGCCGCCGCCAGGGCGAGTCCGTCCTCGCCGGGCATGCGCACGTCGAGCAGCACCAGGTCGAAGCGCTGGCGCCGCAGCAGCTCGCGCGCCTGGGCCGCCGTGGCCGCCTCGCCCGCGACCTCGGCCGACGGTTCGCGGCAGTCGCCCAGCAGCGTGCGCAGCCGGCCACGGGCCAAGGCCTCGTCGTCGACCAGCAGGACCTGCAGCGGCGCGGTGGACGGCGACGGGCTCATGCGGGCACCTCGATGCGCACCTGGTAGATGCCGTCCTGCTGGCCGCAGCGGAACTGCGCGTGCACGTCGTGCAGCAGCGCCAGGCGGTGGCGCACGTTCTCCTGCGCGACGCCCATCCCCGGCTCGCCTTGGCCGCCCGGCACGGTGTTGCTGACCTTGAGCACCACCACGGACCCCCGCCGCTCGGTGCTCACCCGCACATCGGCGCCTTCGGCACTGGGCTCGACGCCGTGCTTGACCGCGTTCTCGACCAGGGGCTGCAGCATGAGCGGCGGCACCCGCGCCGCGCCGGCGCGCTCGTCGACGGACCACTCCACCCGCAGCCGGTCGCCGAAGCGGACCTGCTCGATGGCCAGGTAGCGGCGCGCCAGCGCCACCTCGTCGGCCAGGCTGACCGACTCGCCGGGCTCGGCCAGGGCCTGCCGGAACAGGTCGGCCAGGTCTTCGAGCACCGCCTCGGCCTTTGCAGGATCCTGGCGCACCAGCGCGACCGCGGAGTTGAGCGTGTTGAACAGGAAGTGCGGCCGGATGCGCGCCTGAAGCTCGGCCAGCCGCGCGGCGGTCGCGGCCGGGGTGCGGCCCCGCGCCCGCCAGACCAGCGCCCAGCCCAGCACGCCCGCCACCAGCGCGCCGGAGAACGCCGACGCGACCCAGGGCGGAGGCCCGGCGAGCCCCACCAGGGCGAGCACGCCGCAGCCGTACAGCCCCGCGGCCGCGCCCAGGCCGACGCCGCCGGCCTGCTGGCCCCACAGCGGCAAACGGGCCAGCAGGCGCTTGAGCGCGCAGGCGGCCAGCAGCCAGGCCAGCGTGCCGGCCAGGGCGCCGGCGGACAGGAAGGCGGTGCGTTCCAGCCAGGCGGCCGGGCTGGCTGCGCCGTACATCGCGCCGACGCCGGTGACCGCGCCGACGAACAGCAGCGCGCGCAGCACCACGCCCGCATGGCAGGCATCGAACACCAGCACGTGCCCGGGCACGGGCGCGTGCTGGCCCTGCCCCGGGGAGGGCAGCTCATGGAAGGCCGATAAAATTCGGGTATCCCGCATCGGATGGCGGCTCCTGCGGCAGCTGACTCGACAAGACGCAACGCCCCGATTATTCCCCTCCTCCATGTCCCACAACCAACTCGATCAAAAGTCCCAGGCCTGGTCCGCGCTCTTCTCGGAGCCCATGAGTGACCTGGTCAAGCGCTACACCTCCAGCGTGTCCTTCGACAAGCGCCTGTGGCGCGCCGACATCCAGGGCTCGCTGGCGCATGCGCAGATGCTGGCCGCGCAGGGCATCATCGGCCGGGACGACCTTGCCGCGATCGAGCGGGGCATGGCGCAGATCGCTGGCGAGATCGAGTCCGGCACCTTCGAATGGAAGCTCGACCTGGAGGACGTGCACCTGAACATCGAGGCCCGGCTCACGCAACTGGTGGGCGACGCCGGCAAGCGCCTGCACACCGGCCGCAGCCGCAACGACCAGGTCGCCACCGACGTGCGCCTGTGGCTGCGCGGCGAGATCGACACTCTGGCCGGCCTGCTCGGCGGCCTGCAGGGTGCGATGGTCGAGCTGGCCGACCGCCACGCCGAGGTCATCCTGCCCGGCTTCACCCACCTGCAGGTGGCTCAGCCGGTGAGCTTCGGCCACCACATGCTCGCCTACGTGGAGATGTTCGCGCGCGATGCCGAGCGCCTGGCCGATGTCCGCCGCCGCGTCAACCGCCTGCCGCTGGGCGCGGCCGCGCTGGCGGGCACCAGCTATCCGCTGGACCGGGACGCCGTGGCCCGCAGCCTGGGCATGGAAGGCATCTGCCAGAACTCGCTCGACGCGGTGAGCGACCGGGACTTCGCCATCGAGTTCACGGCGGCGGCGTCCCTGGTGATGGTCCACGTCTCGCGCCTGTCGGAAGAGCTGATTTTGTGGATGAGCCAGAACTTCGGCTTCATCCGCCTGCCCGACCGGTTCACCACCGGCTCGTCCATCATGCCCCAGAAGAAGAACCCCGACGTGCCCGAGCTGGCGCGCGGCAAGACCGGGCGCGTGGTGGGCCACCTGGTCGGGCTGCTCACGCTCATGAAGGGCCAGCCGCTGGCCTACAACAAGGACAACCAGGAAGACAAGGAACCGCTGTTCG
>DAIMZU010000375.1:0-3908 GCA_036733845.1 Ramlibacter sp. | reverse complement strand
GCCGTGCTCACGGACCTGCGCATGGGGCAGGAGCCGGGCTATGTGTTCTCCTTCCGCGTCGCCCAGAAGCGCGATGGACGGTGGGAGCCGGTGCCGCCGCGCAATGTCGGCTTCCGCGGCGATGCCGGACGGGTGCTCGCCTGGCTCGGCCCCCGGATCCGCGGCGGCGACCTGCCGCCGCCACGCTGAGGCGAGACTGCGCCGCGGTTGAGGCGCCGGTGCAACACCGCCACGCGGCGTTCACCCCCTGCGCCCGCCGTGCGATGCATATGGGCTATATTGAGTCCATGTTTGAAGTGCTCGTGTTCGTGTACGAAAACTACTGGCGCGGCGATGCCTGCCCCGATCCACAGCAGCTCGAACGCAAGCTCAGCGCCCACGGCTTCCCCCCGGAAGAGATCCACCAGGCGCTCGCATGGCTCGACGGCCTGTCCATCGCGGCGCAGTTCACCCGCGAGAGCGCCGATGCCGCGGCCGCACCCCTGGCGCAGTCCGCCCAGAGCCTGCGCGTGTACTCCGTGACCGAGCAGGACCACCTGGGCGCCGAGTGCCTCGGTTTCATCTCGTTCCTCGAGTCGGCTGGCGTGCTGCCCGCCCCCATGCGTGAGATCGTCCTCGACCGCGCGATGGCCGCAACCGGCAACCCGGTGTCTCTCGACGAACTGAAGATCATCGTCCTGATGGTCTACTGGAGCTTCGGCGAACAGCCCGATGCGCTGGTGCTCGACGAACTCTGCGACAACGCGCAGGAGCGGCTGCCGCACTAGCCCGGGAGTCAGGCGGCCAGCAGTCGCTCGGGGTGGGCGTCAAGCCGGGCCAGGGCATCGCGCGTCGCCCGCACCGTCAAAGCCTCGTCCTCGACGGGCAGCAGCAAACCCTCCTGCAGGTAACCCGCCAACCGGCCCGCCTGGAAAAGCACGCTCGGCCCACCCGGCACGGCAAACAGATGCAGCTGGCCCCGTTCGCTGCGCCACGCGTACTGCACCTGCTGCACCTGACCGTTGTGATCGAGCCTGAACCAGTTGCCCGGCTGCAGTTCGCGCGCCCACGCCTGCGTCGCTGCGTTGGGAGCGGCGCCTCCGTCGGTGACGACCTGGATACCGTCCTGGTCCAGCCCGAGCATCATCTCGATGCTCTCGGCCACCAGCGGCAGGTCGCCTTCGGGATCGTCGCCCACGAAGTCCTCGATGGAAGCCAGGCGCCGCGCGATGGCATCGATGCGGCTGCGTGGAATGGCTGGCGTCTTGGACTGGAAGGCGTCGGCCAGCGTGTCGCCGATGGCCTTGAGGTGCGCTTCCTGCTGAGCGGCTTCCATTCCGGTGAGTGTCATGCCGTCCCTCAGGTTCTGCAGCAGGCGCGGTAGCTGCTGGATGACCTGGGAGCGCTCGCTGCGGCTCGGCTTGGCGCTTGCGGCCCACACCAGGTCCGATGCAGACTGCCGCAGGGCCTGGGTGTCCGCATGCTGCGCACCATGCCGCACCGCGGCAACGGCCAGGACCTCGGTCCACACCTTGAAGAGGAACTCCCGGATCCCGTCGGGAACCGGCATGTCCTCGAGCATCCTGCGCAGCTCGATGGTGTAGCGCACCGACATGGTTTCCTTCTGCTCGACCTGCTGGGCCACCGAGACGACCCGCTGAGTCGCGTCGCTGCCGGTGAGGTACTGGGACAGGAATGCCTGGAATTCGGTGGACGCGAGCTCGAAGGCCCGCCGCCCGGTATCGGGGTACTGCTCGATCAGCTGCACCACCCGGCGGATCTCACCTTCGAGCGCACTGCCACCGATGTTGGTGGCGTCGAAGCCGAGCACGCAGGCGCCCATGCGGTCGATCAGCTGGCGTGCCGGGTGCTGGAGCGTCTCGAAGAATTCCGGCTCGGCCAGGGCGATGCGCAGGACCGGCATCTGCAGCCGGGCGAACCACACCCGGACGGACGGCGGAATTCTCTCCTCGGCAAGAATGCTCTGGAAGATCAGCGCGACGATTTCGATCACCGCCTTGTCGCTGGCGGTGGACGCCTGGCGCTTGAGTTCGCTGCTTCGCGCCCGCAGGTCGCCGGCGACTTCCTGGACGAGCTCGTCGTCGAAATAAAAACCGCTGCCCTGCGCGGCCACGGCCGCCTGGCGGGACTGCACCTGGGTCTGGAACTGCTCGGCCTGCTCGCCGATGGCCTGGTTCAGCGTCCCGGAAGACCCGCTGCCGCCAGGTGCAGCCGAGCCGGCGGCGCCCTGCGACAGCAGCTTTCGAAGCTGCCCGACCAGGCCCTGCGCCCGCGCACGGGCGCGCATGAAGGGCGACAGCGTCGCGGCGTCAGGTGCCCACCCGTCCGATGGCGGAAAAGCGGCTCCGCCCGGTGCGCCCGACTCCTGGAACGCAGCGGCTTCCGGCCTCGGGGACGACGCGGCACCGCCGCGGCCCCGGTCGGGCGCCCTGCCGCGCCGCACACGCTGGCTCAGGTCGATCGACGGCAGGACACCCTGGCGAAGCAGTTCGCGATTGATGCCCTGAAGGGCCTCGGCCACCGCCGAAGCGAACCGCTGGTGCAACACGTTGGCCACGACCAGCCACGTCTCGCGCGCCAGCCCGGCCTCGAGCCATTGCTCGACCACCAGTGCCGACAGGGCCTCGGGCCGCAGCATGTCACCGACCGGCACGGCGGCGCCGCCATCGGCCGCCTGGACGCGAAGCATCAGGTCATTGAACTCGAACCCCACACGCTCCTGGATGGCCATGGCCAGGCGCGAGGCCATGATCTTCGTGTCCAGCACGGCGTCGTCGATGAGCTCCATCCCCGCCGAATCGCCGGTTGCGGAATGCACGCGCGGCGCCGACTGCCCTTGCGACCGCTCAGCCGCCTGCACCCCCTGGCGCACGCCTTCGAGCCAGCGTCCCGAGAGACGTTCGAACTCGAGCATCGCGTCGCGCCGCTCCTGCGCCTGGCGCGAGGATGTACTGACGTCGACCAGCTCGAGCAGGCGTTGGCGCAGGTCGGTGGCCAGGCTTTCCATGAGCGCACCGACGGCCTCGGCAAACTGCGCCCGCACCTGCCGTGCGAGTGCCGAGTGCATGGAGGCGGGGGTGCTCACTGTTGGCTCAGACGGTGGCGCCCGCGTTGGGGTCGTTGGGGTCGCCTTCCTTGCGCGGCGGCGCCTTGACCAGGTCCTCGCGCTTGACGCCCAGCCACATGGCCACGGCCGCGGCGACGAAGACGGACGAGTAGATGCCGAACAGGATGCCGATGGTCAGCGCCAGGGCGAAGTAGTAGAGCGTCGCGCCGCCGAACAGCAGCATCGACAGCACCACCAGCTGGGTGGAGCCGTGGGTGATGATGGTGCGGCTGATGGTGGAGGTGATCGCATGGTCGATCACCTGGGGCGTCGTGTACTTGCGGTGCTTCCGGAAGGATTCGCGGATCCGGTCGAAGATGACCACCGACTCGTTCACGGAATAGCCCAGCACGGCCAGCACCGCCGCCAGCACTGCCAGCGAGAACTCCCACTGGAAGTACGCGAAGAAGCCCAGGATGATGATGACGTCGTGCAGGTTGGCGACGATGGCTGCGATCGAGAACTTCCACTCGAAGCGGAACGCCAGGTAGATCATGATGCCCACGATCACCATGGCCAGGGCCTTGATGCCGTCCGCCGCCAGTTCCTCGCCGACCGACGGGCCGACGAACTCCGTCCGCTGCAATGTCACCGATGGATCGATCTGGCGCAAGGCCGCCAGCACCTGTTCGCTCTGTTGCGCCGAACTGACGCCCTTCTGGGCTGGCAGCCGGATCAGCACGTCCCGCGCGGTGCCGAAATTCTGCACCTGCACGTCCGAATAGCCCAGCCCGGTGACGGTCTGGCGCACGCGCTCGACCTCCGCCGCCTGCGCATAGCTGACCTGCATCACGGTGCCGCC
>DAIMZU010000374.1:0-3914 GCA_036733845.1 Ramlibacter sp. | reverse complement strand
CCGGGCAGGCGAAACGCACCGGAACCCTCCCCATGAACGTCTACGACAAGCTCAAGGAACTGAACATCACCCTGCCCCCCGTCGCCACCCCCGCGGCGGCCTACCTGCCCTTCGTGCGGACAGGATCGCTGGTTTTCCTCAGCGGCCACATTGCAAAGAAGGATGGCAAGCCCTGGGTGGGACAGCTTGGGCGCGACATGGCCACCCCCGAGGGCCAGGCGGCAGCCCGCAGCATCGCCATCGACCTGATGGGAACCCTGCACGCCGCCGTGGGCGACCTGAACACGGTCCGGCGCATCGTCAAGGTGATGAGCCTGGTCAACTCCACCCCCACCTTCACCGAGCAGCACCTGGTCACCAACGGCGCGAGCGAGTTGTTCGCGCAGGGCTTCGGCGACAGGGGCGCCCACGCCCGCAGCGCCTTTGGGGTGGCGCAGATTCCGATGGGCGCCTGCGTGGAGATCGAGCTGGTGGCTGAGGTGGGGTGAGAGGCGTCGGGGAGGGAACGCAACCGTTGGTTGCTGGAACGGTGGTGTGCCAGTGCCCAACTCTCCTTCGTGCCCGTTTGGTTCGTCTTTCTATTCCACCCTCACCACAACAGACGGCTTGAACCCCAGGTCAGCCGCCTTGCCCTTGCGCGCGCGGGCGGCGCGAGCGTTGTTGAGTGAGCGGATCTCGAGGGTTTCCTCGCGTTCCTTGCCGCCGCGGCCGATCCCTGCGATGCGCACGCTGCGGGTGTAGGCGGCCGCGCCGGCAAGGGTGTCCTTGGGGTCGAGGTCGATCAGCAGCAGGCCGCGTCCGCCGTTGGCCTGGGCCTTCAGTTCGCCGATTTCGAAGGTGAGGATGCGGCCGCCCGTGGAGGCGCAGCACACGTGCGTCGCCGGCGCATGCAGGCCAGTCGCCGCGACCCCCAGGGGCGGCGGGACATTGGCTGCGGAGGGCCTGCACAGGGTCTCGCCTGCCGCGCAGCTGATGAAGGACTTGCCGCCACGCTGGCGGGACATCATGTTCTCGACCGTGGCCAGGAAGCCATAGCCCGCCGAATTGGACAGCAGCAGCCAGGCATTGCCCGCGCCCGCGAAGTAATGGACGACCTGCGTGCCGGACTCCAGGTCGATGAAAGTGGTGATGGGCTGGCCGTCGCCGCGCGCGCCCGGCAGCACCGACACGGGGATCGAATAGACGCGCCCATTGCTGCCGAAGGCCAGCAGGGTGTCGACGGTGCGGCACTCAAAAGTGCCGTACAGGCCATCGCCCGCCTTGAACGCGAAGCTCGCCGCCTCATGGCCGTGGCCCTGGCGGGCACGCACCCAACCCTTCTGGGAGACGACCACCGTGACCGGCTCGTCGACGACACGGACCTCGGCCACGGCGCGCTTCTCGGCCTGGATGAGGGTGCGGCGCGGATCGGCGAACTGGCGGGCGTCGGCTTCGATCTCCTTGACCATCAGCCGGCGCAGCGCCGCCGGGCTGCCGAGGATTTCCTCGAGCCGCTGCTGCTCCTGGCGCAGGTCCTTGAGCTCCTGCTCGATCTTGATCGCCTCGAGCCGGGCAAGCTGCCGCAGGCGAATTTCGAGGATGTCCTCGGCCTGCCGCTCGCTGAGCGCGAACCGGGCGATCAGCGCCTGGCGCGGCTCGTCGCTCGCGCGGATGATCGCGATCACCTCGTCGATGTTGAGCAGGATGAGCTGCCGGCCCTCGAGGATGTGGATGCGGTCCAGCACCTTGTCCAGCCGGTGCCGCGAGCGGCGCTCGATCGTGCGCTGGCGGAACTCGATCCACTCGGACAGCATCAGCCGAAGCGACTTCTGCACCGGCCGGCCGTCGAGGCCGACCATCGTGAGGTTGATCGGCGCGGAGTTCTCGAGGCTGGTGTGCGCGAGCAGCGCGCCGATCAGCTCGGCCTGCGAAATGCGGCTGGTCTTGGGCTCGAAGACGATGCGCACGGCCGCGTCCTTGCTGGACTCGTCGCGCACGGTGTCGAGCACGGCCAGCACGGCCTGCTTGAGCTGGAGCTGGTCCTGGGTGAGCGCCTTCTTGCCGGCCTTGACCTTGGGATTGGTGAGCTCTTCGATCTCCTCGAGCACGCGCTGGGTGCTGACCCCCGGGGGCAGTTCGGTCACCACCATCTGCCACTGGCCGCGCGCGAGTTCTTCGATCTTCCAGCGCGCGCGCACCTTCAGCGAGCCCCGCCCGGTGCGGTAGGCGTCGGCGATGTCCTGCGCACTGCTGATGATCTGGCCGCCGCCGGGATAGTCGGGGCCGGGCACCAGGGCGGCGAGTTCCTCGTCGGACAGCTTCGGGCTCTTGATCAGCGCGACGCAGGCGTCGGCGACCTCGCGCAGGTTGTGGCTCGGGATCTCGGTGGCCAGGCCAACCGCGATGCCGCTGGCGCCGTTGAGCAGCGTGAATGGCAGTCGGGCCGGAAGCTGCACCGGCTCCTGGGTGCTGCCGTCGTAGTTGGGCACGAAGTCGACCGTGCCTTCGTCGATCTCGTCGAGCAGCAGGCTGGTGATGCGCGCCAGGCGCGCCTCGGTGTAGCGCATGGCCGCCGCGCCGTCGCCGTCGCGGCTTCCGAAGTTGCCCTGGCCGTCGATCAGCGGATAGCGCTGCGCAAAATCCTGCGCCATGCGCACCAGTGCGTCGTACGCCGCCTGGTCGCCGTGGGGGTGGAAGCGGCCGAGCACGTCGCCGACCACGCGCGCGCTCTTGACCGGCTTGGCACCCGTGGCGCCACTGAAGCCCAGGCCCATGCGGGACATGGAGTAGAGGATGCGCCGCTGCACCGGCTTCTGGCCGTCGGCCACGTCGGGCAGCGCCCGGCCCTTGACGACGCTGAGCGCGTACTCGAGGTAGGCGCGCTGCGCGTAGGTGCCGAGGTCGAGTTGATCGTCGTCGTCCCCGCCGCCATCGGCGGCCACGGTGAAGAGGTCCTGGTCCATGTCAGTGCGTGAGGTGTTCAAAGGCCGCGCAGCGGCGGCGAAGGCCGGCGGCGGGCGTCATGCGGGAAGTTCCAGCGTCTCGGCGCGCCGCTGCGCGAATTCGCGGTCCAGCATGGACATCACGGTCAGCGAGGCGAAGCCCTGGTCGGTGCGCACCGATTCGCGCAGCACGCCCTCGACGACGAAGCCTTCGCTGTCGTAGAGGGAACGCGCCCGGGTGTTGTGGGTCTTGACGTCCAGCCACAGCCTGTGGGCCTGCAGTTCGTCGAAGGCGATCTTCTTGGCCACGCGCAGCGCCGCCCGCCCGGTGCCGGCGCCCTGCTGCTGCACCACCATGCGCTTGAGCTCGAGCGACTGGTGGCGGCTTCGGCAGCCGATCAGGATGAGGAAGCCGGCCGCGTCGAGGCCGTCGCCGGATTCGATGATGAAGTGGCGGAAGTCGGGGAAGCGGATCGCGGCCTCGTGCTGCGTGCGTTCCCAGGGCGTGATGTACGGCAGGTTGCGCGCGTCCTGCTCGAGCGAGAGCACGAAGGCGAGGTCGCTCTGCATGGTGGGGCGCAGCCGCACCCGGGGCGCGGCCATCAGACGTCGATCTCCACCGTGTCGCCGTGCAGTTCCATGAGCTCGCGCCTGGCCGCGGCCTCGCCCTTGCCCATGAGCTTGGTGATCAGTCCCTCGGTGCCCGCGAAGTCGTAGCGACCCAGGCGCACCGGCAGCAGGCGCCGGGTGTCCGGGTTGAGCGTGGTCTCCCACAGTTGCTCGGCGCTCATCTCGCCCAGGCCCTTGAAGCGGCTGATGCTCCAGGCGCCCTCGCGCACGCCTTCCTTGCGCAGCTTGTCCAGGATGGCGGTGAGCTCGCCTTCGTCGAGCGCGTAAGCCTTGCTGGCGGGCTTCTTGCCGCGCGCGGGCGCATCGACCCGAAACAGGGGCGGGCGCGCGACGAACACATGGCCGGCTTCGATGAGCTTGGGG
>DAIMZU010000373.1:0-3918 GCA_036733845.1 Ramlibacter sp. | reverse complement strand
CTCGCGGCTGGAACAACTGCTCGGGCAGCGCCACCCGCGGATCAACAGCGTGCACCACCAGGGCATCAAGGACCTCGCGCCCGGGTTCGTGGTGGAGGCCACCTCGCCCGACGACGGCGTGATCGAGGCGATCCGCCACACCGCAGGCGCATGGATCGCCGCCGTGCAGTGGCATCCAGAGTTCCATTTCCCGCACCTGGAGGTGGTGGACGACACCGCGCTGCTGCACGATTTCCTCGACGCGGCGCGTGCGGCGCGCGGCGACGCCGGTGCGTCCGCACTGCCTCAGGTTCCGCAGAAGGTCCGGTAGCCTGCCGTCACCTCGGGCGGCGCGGGTTCGGCATACCGTGCCCGGCGCGGATCCTCCTGCCACGGCGAGCCCAGCGCATCGAGCAGGCGGTCGAAGGGGCCGAGGTCATCCTGCATCGACGCCGCCTGCAGCGCCTCCTCGACGAGGTGGTTGCGCGGGATGATCCAGGGGTTCACCCGGCGCATGCGGGCTGCCCGCTCCGGCGCCTGGACCGATTCCTGTTCGCAGCGATGGCGCCACCGGTGCAGCCATGCGTCCAGCCCGGCGGTGTCCCCGAACAGTGCGCGCAGCGCCGAGTCGTCCGCGGAAGCCGCGTCTGCCAGCCGCCGCCATCCCAGCGTGAAGTCGACACGCTGCGCCTGGAGCAGCCCGAGCCAGTCGCGCGCGAGCGCCGCATCCTCAGCATCCCGGACGGCATCGCCCTCGGACCCCGGGGCGCCGCCAGCGGCGCCATCATTGGCAAGACCCAGCTTGGCCCGAAGCACGGCGAGCATGGCCGCATCGTGCTGCCCGCGGAAGTCCTCGATGATCCGGGTGGCATCGGCGATCGCCTGCTCGGAGGCGGACTCCGTGGCCCCCTCGACCACCAGCGGCAGCAGGGCCTCGCCCAGGCGTGCCAGGTTCCATTGCGCGATCAGCGGCTGGTTGGCGTAGGCATAGCGGCCGTTGCGGTCGATGGAGCTGAAGACCGCCCGGGGGTCGTACGCTTCCATGAACGCGCAGGGGCCGTAGTCGATGGTCTCCCCCGAAATCGTCACGTTGTCGGTGTTCATCACGCCATGGATGAACCCCGCTCCCATCCACAGCGCCACCAGCTTCGCCTGGCGGGCTGCGACGCGTTCCAGCAGCCCGAGGTAGCGCCCCGGCGACTGCGCGAGATCCGGGTCGTGGCGTGCGATCGCGTAGTCGGCCAGGGTGCGCAGCTTGTCGATCTCGCCGCGCGCCGCGAAGTACTCGAAGGTGCCGACCCGAAGGTGGCTCGCGGCCACCCGGGCCAGCACGGCACCGGGCAGGATTTCTTCGCGGACGACCGCTTCGCCGGTGGCCGCGACCGCCAGCGCCCGCGTGGTCGGAATGCCCAGCGCGTGCATCGCCTCGCCGATCAGCACCTCGCGCAGCATCGGGCCGACCGCCGCCTTGCCATCGCCTCCGCGCGAGAAGGGTGTGCGGCCCGAGCCCTTGAACGCGATGTCGCGCCGGCGACCCCGGGTGTCGATCACCTCGCCGAGCAGCACCGCACGCCCATCGCCCAGCTGCGGCGAGAAGCCACCGAACTGGTGCCCGGCGTAGGCCTGCGCGAGCGGCTCCGCGCCTTCGGGCACGAGGTTACCGGCGAAAAGCGCCGCTCCCGTGTCACCGGCGAGCGCCTGCGGGTCGAGCCCGAGCTCCTCGGCCAGGCCGCGGTTGAGATACAGCAGCCGTGGCGCAGGCACCTGGGCCGGTGGCCACGCCACGTACAGCCCGGGAAGCTCGCGGGCGTAGCTGTTGTCGAAGCGCAGGGACGGGATCTGGACGGTGGGCATGGTCGGAGTGTGTCAAGCCTCGCACTGCCGCGCTGGGCAGGACCGGATCGCCCCCGGGCGCGACGCGGATGCTGCTAGGCGCTGGGGGAGGGATCCTCCGGCGGGGCCCCGACGGCTGGCGCGGGCGGCAGGTCGATCAGGTCGCCCACTTCGGGCAGCGTCGTGGCGGCCACGGGCGCGAGTTGATCGGCGTCGAGCTGGTGCGAAAAACTCTGGACCGTTCCGCTGCGGCGGTCGCGGTCCTGAGCGAGTGTCGGGCCGCCCTGGATGTACAGGGCCAGCAACTCCGCGAGATGGCCGAGGCTCGCGATGTGCGTGCGTTCATAGCCGTGGGTGGCGTCGGTGCCGAAGCACAGGAGCGCGGTGCGCACGTCGGCACCTGCACTCACCGCGGCGCCCGCATCGGAATGGTAGAACGGGAACACGTCCCGGTGGCTCGGAATGCCGTGCTCCTCGCACATGCGCAGCAGCCTGCGGGTCAGGTGGTAGTCGTGCGGCCCGGCCGAGTCCATGAGCGGCACCGTCACCCCCCACTCGCGCGCGCCCTGCCCCAAAGCGACCGGGCCGATGTCGACGCCGATGACCTCGCTCACGTCCTCCTCGATGACCGCGCGCGCGCCCGAGCCGACCTCCTCGGTCAGCGTGAACACGGGATGGCACTCCATGGTCACCTCGACGCCGCTGTCCACCACCGCCTTCAATGCGGCGAGCAGCGACGCCACGCCCGCCTTGTTGTCGAGGTAGCGCGAGACGATGTAGCCGTTGGGCAGGATCTCCGGGTTCGCGTCGAAGGCGACGAAGTCACCGACGTGTACCCCGAGTCTGGCCACGTCCGCGGCCGACTCGATGGGCTCGTCGATGCGCAGTTCGAGCTGCTCCCAGTTGACTGGCTGGCTGTCGATCTGGTCGTTGTACACATGGCCCGAGGCCTTGAGCGGAAGCACCGAACCGCGAAACCGGCCGTGATCGGTGAACAGCGTCACCCGGCCTCCCTCGGCCCAGCGGCTGGACCAGGTGCCGATGGGCATGAGCGACAGCCGCCCGGTGGGCTTGACCGCCCGCACCATCGCGCCGAGCGTGTCGAGGTGGGCGACGATCGCGCAGGCGGGGTTGGACTTGCGCCGCTCGGGCAGTGTGCGCTTGAGCGTGCCGCGGATGGTGCCGCGCCGGGTCAGCTCATAGGGCACGCCGATGCGGTCGAGCTGGCCGCCCGTGTAGTGCACGATCTCGTCGGTCAGGCCGGACGGGCTGGGGATGGCCAGCAGCTCGAGCAGCGTCCCGCGCAGGTAGTCCAGGTCGATGTCGAGCTTGCGCATGGCCGGTCACGCGGAGAAGGGGAACAACAGGTCCACGAATCGCTGCGCGGTCGGCTGCGGCTCGTGGTTGGCGAGGCCGGGACGCTCGTTGGCCTCGATGATGACGTACTGCGCGGACTCCGGAGAGGGCACGAGGAAGTCCAGGCCCACCACGGGGATGCGAAGCGCCCGGGCCGCCGTCTCGGCGGCCTCGCGCAGCAGCGGATTGAGCTGCGGCGTGACGTCGTGGATGGTTCCGCCGGTGTGCAGGTTGGCTGTCTTGCGGACCTTCACCGCCCTGCCCTGCGGGAGCACGGAGGACAGCTGCAGTCCCTCGCCCGCCAGCACGCGCTCGGTCTCGGCATCCACCGGGATGCGGCTTTCGCCGCTGGTGGCGGCGGCGCGCCGTGCGCTCTGCTTCTCGATCAGCTGAGCCACGGTCGAAGTGCCGTCGCCCACGATCTCCGCAGGCCGCCGGATCGCGGCAGCCACGACCTTGTAGCCAATCACCACGATGCGCAGGTCCTGGCCTTCGCAGAACTCCTCGATCACCACATGCCCGCCTTCCTTGGCGGCGCGCTCGATGGCCGTCGCCAGCTCCTCGCGGGTGCGCACATCCACGGTGATGCCTCGGCCCTGCTCACCCAGCGCCGGCTTGACGACGACCGAGCCGCACTCCTGCAGGAAGGCCTCGTCGGCGGCCGCGTCCCCGGCGGTGCACTGCCGCGGCACCCGCAGGCCGACCGAGTGGAGCCGGCGCAGCGTGAGCACCTTGTCCTGGCACCAGGTC
>DAIMZU010000372.1:0-3926 GCA_036733845.1 Ramlibacter sp. | reverse complement strand
TGCGGACGCCGCGCTGACCTCCGCCTCCACCTGCCCTATCCGTGCGGCGCGCTGGCCGGGCAGCCACAAGGGAACGGCCAGGCCGACCTCGGTTTCGCGGCTGCTTCCCTCGGCGCGCCGCCGGTCACGCACGACGCCGAACTCGGCCGCCGGAGGCGAAGCCCAGGCCGCGGACGCCGCCGCACGCTCGGCCTGCGCCCGACCCGCCTGGCCCGCAACCTCGGCCGAAGCGGATGCCCGGCGCCACGCGGCCTCGACCGCGTCAGCCAGGGTCCAGGGGGACTGCGCGCCGGCCTGGGCCGCGCAGGCGGCAAGCGCCAGGGCCAGACTGGTCAGGCGAATGTTCATCGGGCGATGCCCCCTCCGCCCCGCCTTGCCTCGCAGCGCCCGGACACGGACGCGGTGGAGCGCATCGCCGTGATACCGGCGGCTCGCATGATAGTTCGACGATTCATGACATTCCTCACACTGACGAAGGACAGGCCACGGCCTGTGGATCAGGCACCGGGCACGTACGAGTGACGCGGTGCGGATGCGCCCCAGGGCGCACAGCGTCAGGAGGTGTGTCGAGGAGGACGGTCCTGGCCACCCGAGGGATGGCTCGGTGGCGGCGCCGCCAGCGCGGGGAAAACCGGCCCGGCCGCGCTAGCGGGCGTAATCAGTGCGAACGGACTGCCCACGAAGGGCACCACCCCGCAGGCGGTGGTGCAATTGCCGCACTTGCCGGGATCCTGCGGCAGCTTCGGCGCGGTGTCGGCTCCAAAGAGGTCCTGGGCCTGGACGGCGGCTTCGCCAGCATGCGCATCAGCGACAGGGTGGCCGCTGGTGCCCGCATGCACGTGCTGGCCGCCCGCGGCCGTGCAATGGCCACCGGCCGCCAGCGTGCCCTTGAAAGGAAGCACCAGGGCCAGCAGCACCAGCAGAAGGAAGCGAACGGTTTTCAAGCGAAGTCGAACATCGGAGCTCCAGGGATTATCACGGAACCTGCGGCGGGGTCATTGACGCTGCTCAAGCGGCCCTTACGTGACCTTGCCGTGATGGCGAGGTTCGGACAGACATACACCGCCCCTCCGGGAGCTCTCCGGCTCCAGGGGCGCCCGCAGCAGACGACGTTTGATCGGCAGTCCGTCATTCCGTGGCTGCGACAATCCGCCCCGGAGACGCCGATGAGCCCTACTGACCTTCCCTGGCCCGCCGCCCACCCGCTGCGGGCCGTCCTGCACAACGAAATCCACGCGCGGCCGCCCGAGGCCATGGCGCCGCCGCTGGCCATCAGCCATCTCGTCATGGTGGCCGATGCCGAGGAGCGCCACGCGAGCCGGACGCACCTGGCGGCGCTGCTTCGCGACCATCACCTGCCGGCGCCCGGTGCCGACTGCAGTCACCTGCGCGTCGAGTTCGGCGGCTTGCGCCTGCGCTGGGAGCTTCACACCGAGTTCGTCACCTGGAGCTTCTCCCGGATCTTCGACGCCCGCGGCTTCGGCGAGCGCGAGCCCTCGGCGGCGCTGGCCCAGGTGCCGCGCCAGTGGCTCGCTGCACTTCCGGGCCGCTGCATCGCGGGCATGCACCTGTGGGTGCTGCCGGGAGACGCCTCCGCCCACGCTCCATTGGGCGGCCACGTGCTGCGGGAGGACACCCTGGTGGGCTCCCTCGTGGCGGAGGGGCACGGCGAGGTCTTCACCGACTTCGCCCTGCACGCCGACGGTTTCTCGCGCATGGTGCTCATGGCCGGCGACATGGCGCCGCGTCGCCTGGGACGCCTGGTGCAGCAGCTGCTCGAGATCGACAGCTACCGCATGATGGCGCTGCTGGCCCTGCCGGTCGCGCGCGACGCCTTCGGGGCACTCGGGACGGCCGAGCGCGAGCTCGCTTCCCTGGCGGAGGCCATCCGCCGTGCCGGCCCCAGCGAGGAGCCCGCGCTGCTGGACCGACTCACCCAGCTGGCCGGCGATGTCGAAGGGCAGTACGCGGCCACGCATTCGCGGTTCTCGGCGGCCGCCGCCTACTTCGAACTGGTGGACCGGCGCATCGTCGACATCGGCGAGTCGCGCCTGCCGGGGCTGCAGACGCTCGGCGAGTTCGTCCAGCGGCGGCTGTCGCCCGCACGCAGCACCTGCGAATGGGCCGCCCGCAGGCAGGACGCGCTGTCGCAGCGGGTGTCCCGCATCTCCAACCTGCTGCGCACCCGGGTGGAGATCGAACAACAGGAAAGCAGCCAGAAACTGCTGGGCACCATGAACCGCCGCCAGCGACTGCAACTGAAGCTGCAGTCCACGGTCGAGGGCCTGTCCGTGGCCGCGATCACCTACTACATCGTCGGGCTGGTCAGCTACCTTGCCAAGGGTGCGCAGGGGCTCGGATGGCCCTGGGCGCCGGAAACCACGGCGGCCGCAGCCATTCCGCTGGTAGCGCTTGGGGTTTGGGGAATGCTTCGGCGCCTGCACGCCAGTGTGAAGGACGCCTGAGCCAGCGACGAGCCTGCGCGGCCGAGGGGACGTAGCGGCCGCAGCCTTGCAGCGGGCCAACAGCGGGATGCGCTTGCGGTCGGCAGCGCCTAGCATGGCTGCACCGACAGAAGGGAGAGCCATGTTCCAGCCCATTGCAGCGCGGCTGCCGCTCGTGCAGCACCTGGCCCGACGTGCGGCTTCCGGCGCGTCGACCGCGCTTCCACCCTCGACCTCGCCGGCTTCGCTCCTGCTGCCGACCGCCCAGCACGGCACCACCACGGGAGCCGGCCTGTCCCTGCGCGAGCGGCAGCCCAGGGCCGCGCTGCATGTGCCCGCCTCCGCGGGCAAGCGGCCCTTGCCCGAAATCCAGGCCTGGCATGCGCGTGCCTCGCAGCTCGAGTCCGAGGACGTCTTTGCCTACCTGTCGCGCTCGCGGGTCCAGCGCCAGCGGGAATCCGAACTCCTGCGGCCGCCGCGGCCCTCGCTGGCGGGCGATCCAGTCATCACTGAACTTCTCGAGGGAAAACCTCCCCAGGCGGCACTCGACACGCTGGGGCAGGGGGTGCGGTGCGCGATCGAGCTCCTGGCCCCCCGACCGGGCCATCGAATTGTCTTCTCCGATCCGACCGACCTTCGCGCCTGTGTCCTGCTTGCCGCGCACGGCTGTCATTGCGTGGTGTCCCTGAGCGACTTCCGGTCCGAGCAACAGTTGCGAGAGGAATTGCAGCCCTGGAAGCGGGCAGCCGAATCCGTCGAAGCCGTCGGGACGGGCGCCTCCCGGGCGCGCGAGGTGGTCGGGCGCATCCACCTCGTCCAGTCCCCGGCCAGTTCCCTGCAGCCGCCCTTCACCATCCCGTCCCTGCCGGCAGGCTCCGCGCGCGGGGTGGTCTCCCTGCTGACATCGCAGCGTCATGCATCGGCGGACGCAGCGGCACGTGGCCTGCAGTCCCAGGCGGCCCCCCTGGAGCCGGGCGGCGGCGTGGTCTTCGACCTGCTCCATGCGGCCGGCGCGGCCCGCCTGCCGACACAGCGGCCTCCACTGCTGCTCTCCCTTGCCGACCTGCAGCCGGTGCTGCAGGACCAGGGACTGCGGCTGGCCTACGTCTGGATCGAGGCACGGCCGCTGGCGGACGACACGCCGCCCGCACCCGGCCGCACGGTCGCGCGCCGCGCCGGATCGGCCGGCATCGAGCCCGGGGCGGCGGACCAGGCCGCCTGGGACCTGTGGCGCCAGGTCACGACGGGGCTGGCGAGCGCTGCCGTGCCGGTCGAAGTCCGTGTGTCGGGGCTGATGACCAAGGCATCGTGAACGTCCCCGTGCTGCCTGCGAGACAATGCGGGCTTCGGCCAATTCCTGCTTCGTGTTTTGCGGATTGGCGGCAACTTCAGGAGCAAGCCGGAATGGATCTGGGTATCAAGGGGCGCTGGGCGCTCGTGTGTGGAGCGAGCAAGGGCCTCGGGCTGGGATGCGCCCGGGCG
>DAIMZU010000371.1:0-3931 GCA_036733845.1 Ramlibacter sp. | reverse complement strand
TCCCCCGCCGCTTTCAACCCGCGCAAGAAGAAGAAAACCCATGTCCAACCCGGACCCCATGCACTCCCCCAGCCTGGAACACCGCAGCCTGCTGTGGCTGGTGGTCGGCATGTCCGCCGCGTTCGCGCTGATCGTCCTGCCCTTCCTGGGCGCGACGCTGTGGGCCCTCTTCATTGCCATCGTCTTCGATCCACTGCACCGCCGGATCGTGCGCCGCACCGGCGGGCGCAACACGGTTGCCGCGCTGCTCACCCTGCTGCTGATCCTGCTGATCGTGATCCTGCCGGTGATCCTGGTCACCATGTCCATCATCCAGGAGGTCGCGGCCGCAGTGCAACTGGTGCGCTCGGGCCAGGTGGACGTCGGCCAGTATGTCCAGCGCATCTTCGAGTCCCTGCCGGCGTGGGCGCGCGGCGTGCTCGACCGCTTCGGCATCTTCGATGCCACCGGACTCCAGACGCAGCTCACCGCGCTGCTGACCAACAGCAGCCAGGTCATCACCAACCGTGTCCTCGGCCTTGGCCAGCTCACGCTGGATTTCGTGGTCGCCCTCTTCGTGATGCTCTACCTGCTGTTCTTCCTGCTGCGCGACGGGGACAAGCTGTCCCACCGGGTGGCCCACGCCGTTCCGCTGGAAGATTGGCACACCGATCGGCTGATGCGCCAGTTCGTGACCGTGGTGCGCGCCACGGTCAAGGGCAATATCGTGATCGCGGTGCTCCAGGGCACCCTGGGAGGCCTGGCCTTCGCCGTGCTCGGCATGCCCGGCGTGCTGCTGTGGGGCACGCTGATGGCGCTGCTGTCCTTGCTGCCAGCCGTGGGCGCGGCCCTGGTCTGGGTGCCGGTGGCGGTGTGGCTGTTCGTCACCGGAAGCGTGTGGCAGGGCGTCGGCCTGACCCTGTGGGGCGTGCTGGTCATCGGACTGGTCGACAACCTCCTGCGGCCGATCCTGGTGGGCAAGGACACGCGCATGCCCGACTACCTGGTCCTGCTGGCCACCCTGGGCGGCATCTCCGTCTTCGGGATCAACGGCTTCGTGGTCGGTCCGCTGATCGCGGCCATGTTCCTGGTGGCATGGAACCTGTTCGGCACGGTGCGGCGCGGACTGGACGAGCCCCCGCACGCGGGCTGACCGGTACCGAGGCCTTCTTCAGGTCACCGGCGCCGGGTTGAACAGCACCAGCGCGTTGTGCAGCTTCCAGTGCTCGGCCCAGGTGCGCCGGCCGCTCGCCACCTCGAGCATCATGTCGAACAGCTGCCAGCCCACCTGTTCGATGGTCGCCTCTCCGTCGGCGATGGTGCCGGCGTTGAGGTCCATCAGGTCATGCCACCGGCGCGCCAGTTCGGTGCGGGTCGCCACCTTGATCACCGGCACCTCGGCCAGGCCGTAGGGGGTGCCACGGCCCGTCGTGAAGACGTGCAGGTTCATGCCCGCTGCGAGCTGCAGCGTGCCGCAGATGAAGTCGCTGGCCGGCGTGGCCGCATAGGTCAGGCCCCGCGCGGCGACGCGCTCGCCCGGCGAGATCACGCCGGTGATCGGCGCGCTGCCCGATTTGACGATGGAGCCCATCGCCTTCTCGACGATGTTGGACAGGCCCCCCTGCTTGTTGCCGGGTGTGGTGTTGGCGCTGCGGTCGACGCTGCCGCGCCGCAGGTAGGCGTCGTACCAGTCCATCTCGCGCACGATGGCCTCGGCCAGCTGCGGCGTGGCGGCCCGCGCCGTGAGCTGCGCAACGCCGTCGCGCACCTCGGTGGTCTCCGAGAACATCACGCGCGCGCCCGCGCGCACCAGCAGGTCGGTGCAGAAGCCCACGGCCGGGTTGGCCGTGACCCCCGAGAACGCGTCGCTGCCGCCGCACTGCACGCCGACCACCAGCTCGCTGGCCGGCACGGTCTCGCGGCGGCGCGCGTCCAGGCGCTCGAGGTGCACCTGCGCCTGCCGCAGGATGGCATCGACCATGGCCATGAAGCCCACGTTGCGCGCGTCCTGGAGACAGACCACGTCCAGGCCCTCGTCCTCGCGCCCTTCGGCGATGGGGATGCTGCCCGGCGGCAGCAGGCGCTCGGGCTGCAGCTTCTCGCAGCCGAGGCTGACCACCATCACCTCGCCGCCGAAGTTCGGGTTCAGGCTCAGGTTGCGCAGGGTGCGGATCGGAATGACGGCGTCGGGTGCGTCGATGGCCACCCCGCAGCCATAGCCGTGCTCCAGCGCCACGACCCCGTCGACGTGGGGATAGCGCGGCAGCAGTTCGCTGCGGATGCGTTCGACGGCGAAGTCGACCACGCCCGCCACGCACTGGACGGTCTGGGTGATGGCCAGCAGGTTGCGCGTGCCGACACTGCCGTCGGCGTTGCGGAAGCCCTGGAAGGTGTAGCCCTCAAGCGGCGGCAGCGGCTCGCGGGCCGCAGTGGCCATGGGCAGCCCTTCAAGCTCGCGCGCCGGCGGCATGCGCAGCAGTCGCTCGTGGACCCAGCTTCCCGCAGGGATGTCCCGCAGCGCGTAGCCGATCGCCACGCCGTAGCGCAGCACGGCATCCCCTTCGGCCAGGTCGGCCAGGGCCACCTTGTGGGCCTGCGGGACCTTTTCGCGCAGGCGGAGTCCGCAGGGAAAGACCGTGCCTTCGGGCAGGCCGCCGTCGTTGGCGACGATGGCGACGTTGTCCGCCTCGTGCATGCGGATGTAGAGCGGCGTGCGCACGGGTTCGTCCATGGCGGTCAGGGATGTCATGGCCGTCGGCTCACCTCACCATGCAGGGCCGCTTCGGGTCGAACTTCCACCCGGGCACCAGGTACTGCATGGCCATCGCGTCGTCGCGCGCGCCCAGTCCGTGCTGCAGGTACAGCGCATGCGCCTCCTCCACAGCGTCCAGGTCGATCTCGATCCCCAGCCCCGGCCGCTGCGGCACCTGCACGTAGCCGCCCTCGATCTTCAGCGGGGCCTTGGTCAGGCGCTGGCCGTCCTGCCAGATCCAGTGCGTGTCGATGGCCGTGACCTGTCCCGGAGCGGCGGCGCCCACGTGGGTGAACATCGCCAGCGAGATGTCGAAGTGGTTGTTCGAATGCGAGCCCCAGGTCAGGCCCCAGTCGCGGCAGGTCTGCGCCACCCGTACCGAGCCCGCCATCGTCCAGAAGTGCGGGTCGGCCAGCGGGATGTCCACCGACTGCAGCGCGAGCGCGTGCGCCATCTGGCGCCAGTCGGTCGCGATCATGTTGGTGGCCGTGGGCAGGCCGGTGGCGCGGCGGAATTCCGCCATCACCTCGCGGCCGGAGAAGCCGTCCTCGGCGCCGCAGGGATCCTCGGCGTAGGCGACGACCCCGTGCAGGTCGCGCATCAGGCGGACCGCGTCGCGAAGCAGCCAGCCGCCATTGGGATCGAGCGTGATGCGCGCCTGCGGGAAGCGCTCGTGGAGTGCCCGCACCGCCTCGACCTCCTCCTCGCCGCGCAGCACGCCGCCCTTGAGCTTGAAGTCCTGGAAGCCGTAGCGCGCGTGCGCGGCCTCGGCCAGGCGGACCACCGCCTCGGGCGTCATGGCGGCTTCATGGCGCAGGCGGAACCAGTCGTTCCCGGCATCCGGCTCGCTGGCATAGGGAAGATCGGTCTTCGTGCGGTCGCCCACGAAGAACAGGTAGCCCAGCATCTGCACCGCGCTGCGCTGCTGGCCCTCGCCGAGCAGCGCAGCCACGGGGACGCCAAGGTGCTGGCCCTGGAGGTCGAGCAGCGCAGACTCCACCGCCGTGACCGCATGGATGGTCGTTCGCAGGTCGAAGGTCTGCAGTCCGCGCCCGCCGGCATCGCGATCGGCAAAACGGGCCCGCATCTCGTTGAGGATGGCCTGCAGGTGCCCGATCGGGCGGCCCTCGACCAGCGCGCGCGCGTCTTCCAGCGTCTGGCGGATCTTCTCGCCGCCCGGCACCTCGCCCAGCCCCGTGT
>DAIMZU010000370.1:0-3942 GCA_036733845.1 Ramlibacter sp. | reverse complement strand
GACTGACATATGTTGTTGCTTTCGGGCTGTTCCTGTTGCTGGCCAACCTGCGCCTGCGCCACGAGCCGTATGCCAGCCTGCGCGGGCCGCAGGCCTGGAGCCGCAAGGACGTCGAGGACATGCTGTTCCTGGGCGTGCTGGGGGTGATCATCGGGGGGCGCCTGGGCTATGTCCTGTTTTACAAACCAGGACACCACCTCGCGAACCCGCTCGAGATCTTCATGGTCTGGAAGGGCGGCATGAGCTTCCACGGCGGGCTGGTCGGTGTGATCGCGTCCCAGTGGTGGTTCGCGCGCTCGCGCGGGCGTCCGTTCTGGCAGGTGACGGACCTGATCGCACCCTGCGTTCCGCTGGGCCTGGCGTCCGGGCGGATCGGCAACTTCATCAACGGCGAGTTGTGGGGCCGCCCCGCCGACCCGTCGCTGCCCTGGGCCATGGTGTTTCCGCACAGCGGCTCGATGGTGCCGCGCCATCCCTCGCAGATCTACCAGTTCCTGCTCGAGGGTGTGCTGCTGTTCATCGTGCTATGGCTGTTCGCGCGCCGGGCTCGGCCGATGGGCCAGGTGTCGGCGCTGTTCCTGATTGGCTATGGCGTGCTGCGGTTCATCGCGGAATATTTCCGTGAACCCGACGCACACCTGGGCGTTCTTTCGCTCGGCATGACCATGGGGCAGTGGCTGTGTGTCCCGATGGTGATCGCGGGCGTCGTGCTGTGGATGTGGTCCGTCCGGCAGGCCGCCGCCGGTCCCGCGGCTGCCGCGGGCGGCTGAGCCTTCGCCGGGGGCTCTCAGAAGAGGGAGAAATCCCGATGCGCGGCGCTGCGGAAGAGCGGTAAGGTCCAAGGTTCAGTACAAAACAGGAGTCACTTCATGACCTTGCGCGTTCATCGTCGCGGCGCGCTGCGCCTGTCGCTCGCAGGCGCTGCCGCGGGCATCCTGCCCGCGTGGGTTTCGGCGCAGGCCCCAGCCTGGCCGACCCGGCCGGTCACCCTGGTCGTTCCCTTTCCTGCCGGAGGCGGCACCGATGCCTTCGCCCGCCCCTTTGCCGCCCAGTTCGCCAAGCAGACCGGCCGGCAGCTCATCATCGAGAACCGTGGCGGGGCCGGCGGAACGGTCGGCGCGAGCCTCGCGGCCAAGGCCGCACCGGACGGCTACACCTTCTTCATGGGCGCTGTGCACCACGCGATCGCTCCGTCGATGTATCCGCGCCTGGACTACGACCTAGAGAAAGACTTCGTCCCGCTGACCCTGGTGGCCAATGTGCCGCAGGTGATCGTTGTCAATCCGCGCAACATGCCGGTGGCTGACTTCAAGGAGTTCCTTGCCCTCGTGCGCAAGAGCCCGGGCCGGTTCAACTACGGCTCCGCAGGCACCGGCACCTCGCACCATCTCGCCGGCGAACTGTTCAAGCAGCAAAGCAAGACCTTCATCACCCACATCCCCTATACCGGCGCGGGTCCCGCTCTGCGCGACCTGGTGGGCGGGCAGGTCGACATGATGTTCGACGGCCTCGGTTCGTCCGCGGCGCACATCAAGGGCGGCCGGATCAAGGCGCTCATGGTCTCGGGCAGCAAGCGCAGCCCGGCCTTCCCGGACGTGCCCAGTGCGGCCGAAGCGGGCTTTCCGGACTACACGGTCAGTACCTGGTATGGGCTGTGGGCGCCCAAGGGCACGCCCGCAGAGGCCCAGCAGCGAATGATCGAGGAAGTGCGCAAGTCCATGGCCAGCGACGAGATCCGCGCGATCTGGTCGGGGCAGGGCGCCGATTTCCCCAACCTCTCGCAGGCCCAGTTCGCAGCGCACATCAGCGGCGAGATCCAGCGCTGGGCGGCCGTGGTGAAGGCCTCGGGCGCAAAACTCGACTGACCGATCCTTCCTTTCCGCTGCATGCCAGACCAGAACCTTTTCAGCCACCTGCGCGCGGCCTTCCCGGCCGACCTCGATTCCGTCGCCGTCGAAACCGACACCGGCCTGCACTACACCTGGCGTGACCTCGACCGCGCCAGCGCCATGATGGCCAACCTGCTGGCCTCGCTCGACCTGCCGGAGGGCTCGCGCATCGCCGTCCAGGTCGAGAAGTCGGTCGAGGCCATGATGCTGTACCTCGCCACGCTGCGGGCCGGCCATGTGTTCCTGCCGCTCAACACGGCCTACCAGCAGGGCGAGATCGAATATTTCATCGGCAATGCGGAGCCCGCAGTGGTGGTGTGCAGCCCCGGCAATTTCAGCTGGGTGAGCCGCATCGCGTTCCATGCGGGCACCCGGAATGTGTTCACGCTGGGTGACGACCGCACCGGCACCCTGCTGGACCGCGCGCTGCACCAGTCCGACGCGCACATGCCGGTGCCCCGTGAGACCGACGACCTCGCGGCCATCCTGTACACCAGCGGCACCACGGGCCGCAGCAAGGGTGCCATGCTCACCCATGGCAACCTGCTGTCCAACGCGCAGGTGCTCAAGGACTACTGGGGTTGGCAGCCCGGGGACGTGCTGATCCACGCCCTGCCGATCTTCCATGTTCACGGCCTGTTCGTCGCCATCCATGGTGCGCTGATCAACGGCAGCCGCATGATCTGGATGAACCGCTTCGATCCCGCGCGCGTGATCTCCCGCCTGCCGGCGGCTACGGTCTTCATGGGCGTGCCCACCTTGTACGTTCGCATGCTCGCCGACCCGTCGCTCACGCGCGAAGCGGCCCGCAACATGCGGCTGTTCATCTCGGGTTCGGCGCCCCTGCTGATCGAGACCTTCGACGCCTGGCGTGAGCGCACGGGCCACACCATCCTGGAGCGCTACGGCATGAGCGAGACGGCCATGCTGACGTCCAACCCCTATCGGCCAGAGCAGGGCGAGCGTCGGGGCGGAACGGTCGGATTTCCGCTGCCCGGCGTATCCCTGCGCGTGTGCGGGGACGACGGACGCGAGCTGCCCCAGGGCGAGATCGGCGGAATCCAGGTGCGCGGACCCAACGTGTTCAAAGGCTACTGGCGCATGCCCGAGAAGACCGCCGAGGACTTCACCGCCGACGGCTGGTTCCGCACCGGCGACGTGGGCAGGATCGACGAGCGCGGCTACGTGGTGATCGTCGGACGCAGCAAGGACCTGATCATCAGCGGTGGCTACAACGTCTACCCCGCCGAGGTCGAGTCCTGCATCAACGAGTTGCCGGGCGTGGGCGAGAGCGCCGTGGTGGGCGTGCCGCACCCGGACTTCGGCGAGGTTGGCGTGGCCGTGGTGGTGGCGCGTCCTGGCGGCGCCTGCGACCCGGGGCACATCCTGGAAGCGGTCAAGTCCCGGCTGGCCAATTTCAAGGTGCCCAAGCGCTGCTTCGTCGTCAATGACCTGCCCCGCAACACGATGGGCAAGGTGCAGAAGAATGTCTTGCGTGACCAGTACAAGCACTTGTTTGCGGTGAATCCGGGCGAGACGACTACGGCTGTAAGAATGCTTTCATCCTGAGGGTTTAGCCTGAGGCCCCTGGCCGCACCGGACAGCACACTGTGGGGTCGTGACGGGTGCGCTCGCCCGGTTCGTGGAGGTGGCCCCCGCATGCTTCGCCGATTGCCCCGGCAACTTCTCAATCGCATCGCTCCCAGGAACGTCCACCAGGCCGTGGCCTGGATGATGGCCTCGGTCATGGTGCCGCTGGCGCTGGGGGGCGCCGCTCTGGTCGCGGCGCAATGGCAGGGTGCGCGGGATGCGGCCCGCGACGACCTGGCATTGGTGGCCAGCAACCTCGCCCATGCGGTGGACCTGCACCTCGCGCGTGGCCGCGCACAGCTCGAAGCCATCGCCGCGCTGCCAAGCCTGGAGTCCATGGACTACAAGCTCATCCACTCCTATGCGAGTGCAGTGGCGGCGTCGCACCCGCGCGCATCGATCGCGCTGGTGCGCGATGACGGGGAGGTCGTCATCAGCACCGCCGCGCCGCCGGGAGTGCCCC
>DAIMZU010000369.1:0-3943 GCA_036733845.1 Ramlibacter sp. | reverse complement strand
GCGGTGATCCGCGACATGTTCCCGCCCGAGCAGGCGCAGAAGGTGATGAGCCAGGTCACCATCTACTTCGGCGTAGCGCCGGCGGTGGCGCCGATCATCGGCGGGTGGCTGTTCGTGCATGCCGACTGGCACGCGATCTTCTGGTTCCTGACCGCCGTGGGCGCGGCGCTGTGGATCGCCAACTGGCGCCTGCTGCCCGAGACGCTGCACATGACGCAGCGGCAGCCGTTCAACGTCCGCAACCTGATGCGCGGCTACCGGCAACTCGGCGCCGACCCCCGCTTCATGCTGCTGGCCCTGGCCAGCGGCATCCCCTTCAACGGCATGTTCCTTTACGTGCTGGCTGCGCCCGAGTTCCTCGGGACGCACCTGGGGCTGGGGCCCACGGAGTTCTACTGGTTCTTCGTGCTGACCATCGCCGGCATCATGGCCGGTGCCTGGGCGAGCGGCCGCCTGGCCGGACGCATCGCGCCCAAGCGGCAGATCCGCTGGGGCTTCGGGATCATGCTTGCCGTCTCGCTGGGCAACGTCGCCGCCAATTACGCCTGGACCGCCACGGCCGGCTGGGCGCTGTTCCCCATGGCGCTGTTCGCCTTCGGATGGTCGCTGATGATGCCGGTCGTCACGCTGCTGGTGCTCGACCTGCACCCCACCCGCCGAGGCCTGGCCTCGTCCCTGCAGGCCGTCGTCGGATCCACGGCGAACGGCATCGTCGCGGGCGTGATCGCGCCGCTGGTGATGCACTCGACCCTGGGGCTGTCCGTGGCGTCGCTGCTGATGATGAGCGTCGGGCTCTTTTCCTGGCTTTACCTGCGGATGCGCTGGCCCGAGGTCGGGCAGCGCATCATGCACCCTGTCGCTCCGGCGGTGTCGTGAGCGGGGAAGGGCTCGGGCTCAAGCGACAAGACCACCCCGCGCCAAAGCCCGTTCCCGGATTTCCTCGAAGTTGGCCGGAAGTGGATGCAGGTCCAGCCGTGCGCCGGCCTTGACGATCTGGCTGGGAACGTCATGCCCGATCAGCGCCGGCAGGCGTGCCGCCGCCTCCACCAGGCGCGCGAGGTCGATGCCGGTATCGAAGCCCATCAGTCCCAGCGCATGCGCAACTTCCTCGGTGCACACATTGCCCGACGCGCCGGGCGCGTAGGGACAGCCGCCGATGCCGCCGAACGAGGCGTCGAAGCGGTCGGCGCCGGCGTCGATGGCGGCCAGCACATTGGCCAGCCCCATGCCCCGCGTGTTGTGGAAGTGCAGCGTCAGTTCGGTGCCCGGCCAGCGCTCGCGGAAGGCGCGGGTGAGGTCCGCGACCTGGGTGGGGTAGGCCATCCCGGTGGTGTCGCACAGGGTGACGCCGCGTGCGCCGAGGAACTCGACATAGCGCGCGCACCAGGCCAGGACGGTGTCCACCGGCACGTCGCCTTCCATGGGGCAGCCGAAGGCGCAGGACAGAGAGACGTTGACCGCCAGCTCGCCGTCGTGCGCGACACGCGCGACCTGCGACAGGGCCGCGAAGGATTGCTCGCGCGTCATGCGCAGGTTCGACAGGTTGTGGCTCTCGCTGGCGGACATCACCAGGTTCATCTCGTCGGCCCGGGATTCGATCGCGCGCTCTGCGCCGCGCACGTTGGGCACCAGCGCGCTGTACACGACGCCAGGCGCGCGGCGGATCTCGCGCAGCACCTGCTCGGCGTCTCGCAGTGCCGGAATGGCCTGCGGCGAGACGAAGGCGGTGACCTCGATCTTGGACAGGCCGGCCGCGGACAGCGCGTCGACCAGGGCGACCTTGTCCCCGGTAGGCACGAAGGCGGCCTCGGCCTGCAGGCCGTCGCGGGTGCCGACTTCCTGGAGGTGGATGCGACGGCCCGCGCCGTTCCATGCGGAGGCGATCATGCGACCACCTTCCGCTCGCGCAGCGACGCGATGTCCTGGGCGGAAAAGCCCGCCTCGCCGAGCACCGCGTCGGTGTCGTCGCCCAGCCGCGGGGCCGCGCTGCGCACGCTGCCCGGCGTGCCGAGCAGCTTGGGCACGATGCCCGGCACCTCGATCTCGTGGCCGTCGCGGGTGCGCTGCGTGAGGATCATGTCGCGCTCGCGGTAGTGCGGATCCTCGACGATGTCGCGCGCGGTGTAGACGCGGCCGGCGGGTACCCGGGCCTCGCCCAGGGCCTGCAGCGCCTGCGCGACCGTGCGCGTGCGGGTCCAGTCCTCGATGGCCGCGTCGAGCTCCTGCACGCGCGCCACGCGGCCGGCGTTGTCGGCCAGGGCAGGGTCCTGGCCCAGGTCGTCACGGCCGATGGCCTGCATCAGCCGCTTGAAAATGCTGTCGCCGTTGCCGGCGACCAGCACCACGCCGTCCGCGCAGCGGTAGGCGTTGGATGGCGCGATGCCGGGCAGGGCCGAGCCGGCGGGCTCGCGCACGACACCGAAGGCGCTGTACTCGGGCACCAGGCTTTCCATGACGTTGAAGACCGCCTCGTGCAGCGCGACGTCGATGACCTGTCCCCGGCCGCCGTTGACCTTGCGGTGGTACAGCGCCGTGAGCACGCCGATCGTTCCGTGCAGTGCGGCCAGCGTGTCGCCGATGGAGATGCCGCAGCGCACCGGCACCCGGCCCGGCTCGCCGGTGAGGTGCCGCAGGCCGCCCATCGCCTCGCCGATCGCACCGAACCCGGGCAGGTCGCGGTAGGGCCCGGTCTGCCCGTAGCCGGAGATGCGCAGCATGACCAGCCCCGGGTTGTCGCGCGACAGCGTCTCGTAGTCCATGCCCCAGCCTTCGAGCGTGCCGGGCCGGAAGTTCTCGACCAGCACGTCGGCCTGGGAGACGAGTTGCCGCGCGATTTCCTGGCCCTCGGCCTGGCGCAGGTCCAGTGCGATCGACCGCTTGTTGCGCGACTGCACCTGCCACCACACCGAGGTGCCGTCCTGGATCAGACGCCAGTTGCGCAGCGGGTCGCCGGCGCCGGGGGCCTCGATCTTGATCACGTCGGCACCGAAGTCGCCGAGCGTCTTGCCGACGAAGGGACCGGCGATGAGCTGGCCCATCTCGACCACGCGAAGGCCGGCGAGCGCGCCGGGGGAGAGCAGGGGAAGGTTCATGCGCGGGTTCGTCGTCAGTCGATGGTGGCGCCCGATTCCTTCACGATCCGGGCCCACCGCGGCAGTTCCTCGCGCACCAGGGTGGCGAACTGCTCGGGCGTGGACTTGTAGGGCTCGCAGCCCGCACCCGCCAGGCGGTCCTGGACCTCCTTGGTGTCCAGCGCCTTCACGATCTCGGCATTGAGCTGCTGGATGATGGCGCGGGGCGTGCCGGCCGGCGCGAACATGCCGTACCAGGGCGTCGCACCGAAGCCCTTGATGGTCTCGCCGATCGTTGGCGCGTCGGGCAAGGCGGGCACGCGCTTGGGGTTGACCACGCCGAGCACCTTGATCTTGCCGGAGCGGATGTGCGCGATCGACGAGGGCAGGCTCTGCACCGACACCTGCACCTGGCCGGCGATCAGGTCGGTCACCGCGGCGGCGGCGCCCTTGTAGGGCACGTGCACCAGCTCGATGCCGGTCTGCTTGCCCAGCATCTCGCCGATCAGGTGGTTCAGGGTGCCGTTGCCGGCCGACCCGATGTTGATCTTGCGCGGCTGCTGTTTGGCCAGCGCGATGAACTCGGCGACGTTGTTCGCCGGAAAAGCCGGGTTCGCCACGAGGACGTAACCCGCCGTGGCCACCGCGCCGACGGCCTCGAAATCCTTCAGCGGATCGAAACCGGTGCTCTTGTACAGCGAGGGATTGATCACCATGGAGCTGTCGGCGGTCAGCATCAGCGTGTAGCCGTCCGGACGGGCTTTGGCGGCTGCCACCGTGCCCACGTTGCCGCCCGCACCGGGGCGGTTGTCGATCACGAAGGTCTGGCCGGTCTGCTCGGTGAGCTTCTGCGCGACGACGCGGGCGATGGT
>DAIMZU010000368.1:0-3953 GCA_036733845.1 Ramlibacter sp. | reverse complement strand
GGGTTGCCGCGGGCTGCGCGCTGGCTGGTCGTGGCAATGGCGTTCTCCCTCCTGGGGCCCGCGCTGGTCTTCGCGTACGTCGCGATCACGACGCACCAAACCACGGTCGAGCAGGGCCGCGCGCGGCTCGCACGCATGGTGCAGGTCACGCAGGAGCATGCCAGGCGCGTGGTCGAGACGAACGACGTGATCGCCCGTGCGATCGCCAACGACATCGGCGGCGTGAGCAACGACCAGCTTCGCGCCGAAGGCGCCCGCATGCATCACGAGTTGCGGACCCTGGCACAGGATCTGCCCCAGCTTCAGTCGATCTGGCTGTGGGACGAGAACGGCAGACCCCTTGCGACCAACCTGCGGCCCGATCCGCCCGCCACTCTGGACGTCTCCGACCGCGCCTACTTCGTCTGGGCGCGCTCGGCCGGGAACGACGGATGGTTTGTCAGCGAGCCCTTGCGCAGCCGCACTACCGGCGATTGGTTCTTCGACTTCGTGCGCCGCCGGGAGGCACCGGACGGCGCCTTTGCCGGCGCCTTGTCGGTGTCCTTGCGTCCGGCGTACTTTGCCGCCTTCTTCGAAGAGCTGGTCCGTGACGACCCGGCCTATTCGGTCGACTTGCTCCGCTCGGACGGCGTCGTGATCAGCCGCCACCCGTCAACGGCTACCGAGGGGGCACCGGCAGCCCTGCTGGAGCGCATGCGGCAGGGCAGCGCCAACGGCACGCTCGACCTCGCCGATGCGCCCCCCCGCCTGCTTTCGTACCGTCAGGTCCAGCCACTGCCGCTCTATGCCGTGGCGAGTGTCAGCGAGCACGCGTTGCTTGCGTCCTGGCGTGCCAATACCTTCTGGCTTGGACTGTCCGTGTTCCCGCTGTCGGTGGGACTGTTCCTCCTCTGCGCGTTTGCGCGCCGCATCGTGCTTCGCCAGCACCGCATCGGCCAGGCGCTGCACGCTGAGTACGAGCAGCGGCTGCGCACCGAGGAGGCGCTGCGCCAGGTCCAGAAGATGGAGGCGCTGGGCCGCCTGACGGGGGGAGTGGCGCACGACTTCAACAACCTGCTGATGGTCATCCAGAGCAGCGTCGCGCTGGCGGGCCTGTACGAGCGCAACGGAAGGCCCGTGGCGCCGGCGATGGCCCCGATCGAACGCGCGCTGGCGACGGGGTCGCAGCTCACCCGGCAATTGCTTGCCATTGCGCGCAGGCAGCCGCTGCAGCTGCGTACCGTCAGCGTGCAGGAGGTCCTGGAGCCGCTCATCGCCGTGTTGCGCAGCACGCTCGGCGGACGCGTGCGCCTCGAACTGCAGGTGACGCCGGGGCTCGCGCCCGTGCACATCGACCGGGCGGAGCTGGAGCTGGCGATGATCAACCTGTGCATCAACGCCCGCGACGCCATGCCGCGGGGCGGCTGCATCCGCGTCTCGGCCAGCCCGGCGACGCTCCCTGCCGATCAGGGTGGCGGCGCGGCCGCGGTGCGCATCAGCGTCGCCGACGAGGGCGTCGGAATCCCACCCGACCTGCTGGCGCGCGTGCGCGAGCCCTTCTTCACGACCAAGCCGATGGGCAAGGGCACGGGCCTCGGGCTCAGCCAGGTCCAGAGCTTCGTGGAGTCCGCCGGAGGATCACTGGCGCTGGAGAGCGTGCAGGGGCAGGGGACCTGCGTGTCCCTGCTGCTGCCGGCGTCGGACGCACCTGCTTCCGTGCCGCCCGAGCTGGACGCGCTGCCGCAACAGCCGCTGCGCGGCCAGGTGGTGCTCGTCGAAGACAACCTCGACATCGCCCGCTCACTCGTCATGCTGCTGGAGGGCTGGGGGGCCGAAGTCAGCCACTACGCCAGTGCCGAAGGTGCGCTGGATGGCATCCGCTCGGGAGCGGTGCAGCCGTCGGTGATCCTGAGCGACATCGCACTCGGCGGCCGCAAGAGCGGGGTGGATCTCGCCTGCGAGTTGCGCGAGGCCGGAGTGGCCGTTCCGGTGGTGCTGATGACCGGCTACACCGACCAACTCGAGCGTGCGACGGCCTTGAACCTGCGCGTGCTGCCCAAGCCCGTCGGTCCGCAGGAGTTGCAAGCCGTGCTGGCCGAAGTGCTGGAGCCCGCGGCAAGCGACGCCCGCGTGGGCTGAGCTGAGTCATCGCTGGGGCGTGCCGGCTTCCCGACCCAGCCGGCGGACCCGGTATCCGCCATCTCCGACATTCCGCCGGAGACTGGCGTGCGAATATCTTTCTTCCATGAGCCTTGCGCCCTGTCACTGCCGATGAGAAGCCCTGTTCCGGGGCCGGCCCCTTCGCCGCACCGTGCCCCTCGGGCGTTGGGGTGGGCGGCGCTGGTCCTGGCAGGCTGCCTTCTGCTGACCGGCGTGGCGACCCTGCTCTCGGTCATGGCCACCGAGGCGCGGCGCAGCGGCGGTGTCAGTGCCGCCGTCGACGAGGAAATGTCCCGCCTGGACAGCCGCATGGCCGCCTACCTGGCCATGCTGCAGGCCACGCGCGCCTTCGTGCTGGCCGAAGGTGCAGACCTCTCCGGCGAGCGTTTTCGCACCTTCGTCGCCGGCCTGCGCATCGAGTCCGACTACCCGGGCATCCAGGGCATCGGCTGGAGCCCGCGCGTGGGTCCCGGACCGGACGACTTCCGCATCGAGTTCCTCGAGCCGCAGGACGTCCGCAACCGTGCGGCCCTGGGCTTCAACATGCACGACGAGGCGGTGCGCGCAGCCGCCATGGACCGGGCGCGCGACTCGGGTTCGTTCGCCATGAGCGGCGTCGTGGTGCTTCGGCAGGAAATCGACGACCTGAAGCTTCCCGGGTTCCTGATCTACGCGCCGGTGTACGACAACGGCGAATTGCCCGCGAGCCTGGAGGGCCGCCGCAGCCTGCTGCGCGGATTTGTCTATGCGCCGTTTCGCGCGGGTGACTTCTTTCGTAGCGTGGTCCGTGAGGACGCCGACGTGGCCGTGCACAGCATCCATGTCGGCCACGCCGACAGACAGGGCCTGCTGTACGGCAGCGACCAGCCCGCACGAGGCGCCATCGAGCGCAGCTACGCGGTCGCAGGCCAGGACTGGACGTTGCGCTTCATCGCCGCGGCGCCTGCTCCGCTGGCGGTCCGCGCGATCCCTGTCGGCGTGTTCGGCGGCGGCATCCTGATCAGCATCCTGGTGTTCGAACTGGTGCGCGCCCAGTCGCGGGCGCGGTTGCGGGCCGAGCAGCGCAGCCGGGTCATGGGCGAGCAGGTGCAGTTCGCGGAGACGCTGGTCGGCATCGTCTCGCACGACCTGCGCAATCCGCTCAACGTGATCCAGCTCAATGCCACCCTGCTCGAGCGCGCGCCCCTGCGCGACGAGATGTTCCGCTGCGTCCGTCGCATCCAGGCCAGCAGCGCCATGAGCCTGCGCCTGGTCCGTGACCTGCTCGATTTCACGCAAGCCCGCCTGGCCGGAGGGATCCCGGTGGTCCGATCCCCCTGCGATATGGTGGAACTGGTGCAGCAGACGCTCGACGAGGTCCGCATCGCGCATCCGCACCGGCGCTTCACGCTCGAAGCGCTGGGTGACGGATCGGGCGCCTGGGACGAGGACCGGATCGCGCAACTCCTGTCCAACCTGTTGAACAACGCCCTGGTCTACGGTGCGGCCAACGCGCCGATCACCGTGAAGGTGCATTGCGGCGACACGCGGGTGGAACTGCGGGTCCACAACGAGGGGAACCCTATTCCGGCGGACCTGCAGTCGGCGCTGTTCGAGCCGCTGCGCCAGGGCGCGTCGCGGGCCGGCCTTGCGCAGCGCAATATCGGGCTGGGCCTGTACATCGTGCAGCAGATCGCGCGCGCCCATGGCGGCGACGTGCGCTTCGAGTCCACCGCAGCCGACGGGACCACCTTCATCGTCGACCTGCCCCGGGCCCCCCCGCGCGGCTGAGCCTTCGCCGGGCCATCGGCGGCGGCGGCGGCAGAGGCCCCTTC
>DAIMZU010000367.1:0-3956 GCA_036733845.1 Ramlibacter sp. | reverse complement strand
GCCCAGGCCCATGCCCCGGCCGCGCCGGGGCTGGCCGCCACCTCATAGGGGCGCGATCTGCAGTGGCGTGGTCGCGACCATGCGCGGCAGGCGCATGACGACGTGGTCCTTCTCGCGCAGCAACTGCACGGACTCGGCCTGGGCGAGCGCCTGGACGTCGGCCCAGTCGATCTGCCGGTAGCCCGGCTCGAAGGGCATGGCCACCGCGTCCGCGCGGGGGTTCCAGCGCAAATCCAGCACCACCTGCCCGACACCGATCGTGCCTCGCACCACGATCTCTCCCGGTCCGGCGGCTTCGTCGGTGAGGTGGATCAGCGAGGCGAGCAGCAGGTGGCGAAGCAGCACCCGCGACACGTCCAGGTCATTGGCCGGGAGTTCCGTGCGGATGGTGAAACCGCGGAAATTGAAGTTGCTGCGTACGAGCGCCAGGCTCTCCTCGACACCTTCGCGCAGGCCGATGACCTCGTCCTCCGGCGGCTCGATCCAGCCCACCACGCGCAGGCAATTGGCGACTGCCTCGCGGGACAGCCGGTGGATGCGGGCAATGCTGTTCTGCAGTTCCGTCTGGCTGGGAACGCCGCGCTCGAGCTTGGCGCCCAGCACCTCGCTCATCATGGTCACCGCCTGCAGGTTGACCACCATGTCGTGCTTCAGCGCGGGGCCGAGTCGCCGCAGGACGCCGTAGCGCGCAGCTTCCGCCTGAGCGCCGCCCGTCGCCGGACGGGAAACGCCCGCCGGTGCGGCAGCTCCGGGTGCGGCAGAGGAGGGGGCGCTCGCTTGCGCTGTGGTGTCGAGGGCCATCGTACCGATTGTCCGCGCGGGCTCAGCCGAGCGTGTCAGGTTCGCGCTGTCCCGGCTGTAGGAACGTGATTTCGCCAAATGTATTCATTTGTAGCTTGAAGAGGGCTGGCGCTATCCTTCGGGCGATGAGCAAGGCATTCACCCGCGAACCCGATGTCGCGCAGGACGACGACGAGGACGCCGGCCCGGCGCCGCTGCCCGCGGGGACGCGAAACTACATCACGCCCGCCGGCTACGCGCGACTGAAGGCAGAACTGCTGGAACTGATCGACCATGAGCGCCCGCGGGTGGTCGAGGTCGTGCACTGGGCGGCCGGCAACGGGGACCGCTCGGAAAACGGCGACTACCTCTATGGCAAGAAGCGGCTGCGCGAGATCGACCGACGAATCCGCTTCCTGACCCGGCGCCTCGAGATCGCGGAGGTCGCCGATCCCACGGTCCACCACGGCAGCGACCAGGTGTTCTTCGGCGCGACGGTGGCCTATGCCGACGGGCAGGGCCAGGAACGCCGCGTGACCATCATGGGCATCGACGAGGCCGACAGCGCGCGCGGGCAGGTCAGCTGGATTTCCCCGATCGCACGTGCGCTGCTCAAGGCCCGCCAGGGCGACGTGGTCAGGCTGCAGACGCCCGCAGGGATGCAGGAGATCGAGGTCCTGGAGGTGAGCTACCCCGCGCCGGATTGATCTCAGGCGGCGCGCGCCGGCCGAAGGCGCCGCACCTGCATCACCGCCGGCGTCCGACGCAGGACCCGTATGGCGGCCTCGAGGTGGGCCTTGTCACGCACTGACACCACGAAGCGCAGGTCGGCCGCATCCTCGGCGGCGCGGTCGTCGTCCATGTCGACATGGGTGATGTCCGCTTCGGCACTGGCCAGCGCCGAGGCCACGCGCGCCAGCACGCCCTTGCCGTTGATCACCCGCACCAGCAGGTGCGTCTCAAACGGGCGCACCGGCTCGTCCGACCATTCGACGTGGATGAACCGCTCCGCGTCCTTGTGCAGCAGGCGCCGGGCGACGCCGCAGTCTTCGGCATGGACCACCAGGCCTTCGCCGCGCCCCAGGTAGCCGACGATGGGGTCGCCGGGCACCGGTCGGCAGCAGCCCGCGTACTGGACCGATGCGTTCTCGCTGCCGTCGAGGGTGACGCCGCCCTGGGAGACGTTCTCGTGGGCCGTGTAGCGCTCGCGGGTGATCAGCAGCGCGTCGCGCTTGCCGCCTTTTTCGGCGAGCAGCGTGACCAGCCGCTTGGCCACGATGGACGCGATGCGCTTGCCCAGGCCGAGGTCGGACAGCAGTTCGTCACGGTGGCGGCTGCCGGTGAAGCGCAGCAGCTTGTCCCAGATGGGCTGGGTCTCGGGGCCATCCGGCGGCAGCTGCTCGAAGCCCTCGGCGCGCAGCGCCTGCGTGAGCAGCTTGTGCCCGAGTTCACGCGCCTCGGTCTGGGCCAGGGACTTCAGGTGGTGCCGGATCTTGGAGCGCGCGCGGCCGGTGCGCACGAACCCCAGCCACGCGGGATTGGGCGTGGACGCCGGGGCGGTGACGACCTCGACCACGTCGCCGTTCTTGAGCTCCGTGCGGAGCGGCACCTGCTCGCCGTTGATCTTGGCCGCCACGGTGCGGTCGCCGACGTCGCTGTGGATGGAGTAGGCGAAGTCGACCACCGTGGCGCCGCGTGGCAGCGCCAGGATCTGGCTGCGCGGCGTGAACACGTAGACGGCGTCGGGGAACAGGTCGATCTTGACGTGGTCCCAGAACTCGGCCGCGTCGCGGGTCTCGTGCTGGATGTCCAGGAGGGACTGCAGCCACTTGGTGCCGAGCCTGTCGCTGGACTCCGCCGGATTGTTGCTGGCCTTGTACAGCCAGTGGGCGGCCACCCCCGACTCCGCCACCATGTGCATCGCCTCGGTGCGGACCTGGAACTCGACGTTCACGCCCGACGGTCCCACCAAGGTGGTGTGCAGCGACTGGTAGCCGTTGACCTTGGGAATGGCGATGTGGTCCTTGAAGCGCCCCGGCACCGGCTTGTACAACTGGTGCAACACACCCACTGCGGTGTAGCAGTCGATGATTGACGGCACGATCAGACGGAAGCCGTAGATGTCCGTCACCTGCGCGAAGCTCAGGTGCTTGTCCTCCATCTTGCGGTAGATGGAGTAGAGGGTTTTTTCGCGGCCGGCGAGGCTGATCGGCATGCGGGCCGCCTCGAAGGACTGCTCGACCTCGCGCTGCACTTTCTGGATCAGGTCGCGGCGGCGGCTTCGCGCCCGCGCCACGGCCTTGTCCAGCACCTGGTGGCGCCAGGGACGCAGATGGCGGAAGGACAGCTCCTGCAGCTCCCGGTAAGTCTGGTTCAGGCCCAGGCGGTGGGCGATGGGCGCGTAGATGTCCAGCGTCTCGGAGGCGATGCGCGTCCATTTGGAACGCGGCATGTCGTCAAGCGTGCGCATGTTGTGCATGCGGTCCGCCAGCTTGACCAGGATGACCCGAACGTCCCGCGCCATCGCCAGGAGCATCTTGCGGAAGGATTCCGCCTGCGTTTCCTCGCGCGTGTCGAACTGCAGGCGGTCGAGCTTGGTGAGCCCGTCGACCAGTTCGGCCACCGGCGCCCCGAAGCGCTGGATCAGCTCGGGCTTGGTGACGCCGCAATCTTCGAGGGCGTCGTGCAGCAGCGCGGCCATCAGGGCCTGGGCGTCCAGCTTCCATTCGGCGCACTGCGCGGCCACGGCGATCGGGTGGGTGATGTACGGTTCGCCGCTGGCGCGCATCTGCCCCAGGTGGGCTTCGTCGGCAAAGCGGTAGGCCTGGCGCACCTGTTCGATGTCGCCCGGCTCGAGGTAGTCAAGGCGGGCTGTGAGCGCGGCAAAGCTGGCCGCTGCGGCATTGGCCGCGGCCGGGCTGGACTTGCCAGCAGAGGAGGGGAGCACCGCGCTCATGGCTCAAATGTAGCGCGGGGCTGCAGCCGGCGTCTGGCGCCAACGAAAAAGCACCGCCTTGGCGGTGCTTTCAGCGGACAAAACCGGCGGACGCCGCGTCAGCCCGGGACCTTCTTGAGCATTTCCAGGCCGACCTTGCCATCGGCGATTTCGCGCAGGGCGGTGACGCCCGGCTTGTTCTTGCTCTCGATCTTGGGCGCGTGGCCCTGGCTCAGCATGC
>DAIMZU010000366.1:0-3970 GCA_036733845.1 Ramlibacter sp. | reverse complement strand
TGCCGCTGCCCGGCATCATGGCGGCCATCGTCGACGAGACCGGCAAGGACCTGCCGAACGGCTCGGGCGGCATGCTGGTCATCAAGCGTCCGTGGCCCTCGATGATCCGCACCATCTGGGGTGACCCGGACCGCTTCCGCAAAAGCTATTTCCCGGAGGAGATGGGCGGCACCATCTACCTTGCCGGGGACGGCGCCGTGCGCAGCGAGGACCGCGGCTACTTCCGCATCACGGGGCGCATCGATGACGTGCTCAACGTGTCCGGGCACCGCCTGGGCACGATGGAGATCGAGTCGGCCCTGGTGGCCAAGACCGACCTCGTGGCCGAAGCCGCTGTGGTCGGCCGGCCCGACGACGTGACGGGCGAGGCCGTCTGCGCTTTCGTGGTCCTCAAGCGCTCCCGCCCCACCGGCGACGAAGCCCGCAAGATTGCCACCGAACTGCGCAACTGGGTCGCCAAGGAAATCGGTCCGATCGCCAAGCCCAAGGACATCCGCTTCGGCGACAACCTGCCCAAGACGCGCAGCGGCAAGATCATGCGCCGCCTGCTGCGCAGCATCGCCAAGGGCGAGGCGATCACCCAGGACACCTCCACCCTGGAGAACCCCGGCATCCTCGACCAGTTGTCGGAGCCGAACTGACGAGGACGGTGCCAAGCGCATTGCCACCGGGTGGTGGCCGCGCCTGGCGAAGTGGCTATCCGGGTGATGACCTGGCGGCCATCGCGCAGCACGGGCCGTTGCCTCAGACGCCCAGGTGCTGCTCCAGTATCTCGGGCCGGTCGCGCAGGGCCTGCGAACTGCCCTCGAACACCACCTCGCCCTTCACCAGGATCAGGTTGCGGTCGGTGACCTGCGTGACATGCTTCCAGTTCTTGTCGACGATGACACTGGAGATTCCGCTTCCCTTGATCAGATCGCAGATCCGCCAGATCTCCCGCGCGATCAGCGGAGCGAGACCTTCGGTGGCTTCGTCGAGGATCAGCACGTCGGGGTTGGTCATCAGCGCACGGCCGATGGTCAGCATCTGCTGCTCGCCACCGGACAACTGTTGCCCGCCATGCCCCAGCCTTTCCTTGAGGCGAGGGAAGGTCTCGAGCACCCGCTCGAAGGTCCAGTCGCGCTGACCCCGCGTGCCGGGGCGCGCGGCCATCTTGAGGTTCTCGGTCACGCTGAGGTTGCCGAAGATGCCCCGGCCCTCGGGCACATAGGCGACGCCACGTTGCGCGATCTCGAACGGCGCGCGGTCGGTCATGTCACGGCCCGCGATGGCGATGGTTCCGGCGCGGGGCTTGACCAGCCCCATGAGTGTCTTGAGCAGCGTGCTCTTGCCCATGCCGTTGCGGCCCATCAGCCCCACGGTTTCGCCCCGTCCCACGCGGAAATCGACGCCGCGCAGGATATGGCTCTGGCCGTAGTAGGTCTGCAGGCCCCGGGCGTCGATCAGGAGTTCGGTGTTTGCGGGCATCAGTAGTGCTCCTCGCCCAGGTAGGCGGCCTGCACGCCCGCGTCGGCGCGGATATCGGCCGGCTCGCCGCTGGCGATCACCTGGCCGTTGACCATCACCGTCAGCCGGTCGGCCAGCGCGAAGACCGCGTCCATGTCATGCTCCACCAGCATCACCGCGTGGTCGGCCTTCAGGCGCTGCAGCAACTCGACCATGCGCTCGGCCTCGACCGTGCCCATGCCCGCGAGCGGCTCGTCGAGCAAAAGCACGCGTGGATGGGTGGCCAGGGTCATGGCGATCTCGAGCTGCCGCTGTTCGCCATGGCTGGTGGCGCCCGCGATCATGTCGCGCCGCGAGGCCAGCCCCGCCAGCTCGAGGGCCCGCTCGGCGCGCTCGCGCGTGTCGCCGAAGCTGCTCGCGCGGGCCAGCCATCGGCCCGGACGCTGCGCCCTCGACTGGGCGGCCAGGTGGACGTTGTCCCAGACGGTAAAGGGCAGGAAGATGTTGGTCTTCTGGTAGCTGCGGCCCAGGCCCGCCCGCGAGATGTTTTCGGGCCGCCAGCCGGTCACGTCTGCGTCGCCGAGCAGGATGGTGCCTTCGGTGGGCCCGAGATCACCCGACAGCAGGTTGGTGAGGGTGGACTTGCCTGCGCCGTTGGGGCCGATCACCGCATGGATGCGGCCCTTCCAGAGCTCGAGCGAGACGTCGTTGACCGCCGCGAGGCCGCCAAAGCGCTTGGTGAGCTTTCGCGCCGTGAGCAGGACCTCATTCACGGCCGGCCCCCTTGCGCGAGAACAGGCTGGCCACCATGCCGAGCAGGCCACGCGGCGCGAACAGCACCACGCCGACGATGAACAGCCCCATCCAGAGCTGCCAGTGCTTGCCGGCGTTGAAGCCGCCCATCGTGGGCAGGTCCTTGAACTCGTGCAGCACCCACTCGAAGGCGAAGGCACCGACGATGGCGCCCGCGAAGTTGCCCATGCCGCCCAGGATGACCATCATGATCGCGTGTGCGCTGAGATGGAAGCCCATCAGCTCGGGGTTGAGGTAGCCGGTCTGCATGGCCCACAGGTAGCCCGCCAGGCCGGCCAGGGCACCGGCCAGGGTGAAGGCGGCCAGCTTGTAGCCGAAGGTGCCGTAGCCCACGGCGCGCATGCGGTGCTCGTTCACCCGGATGCCCGCCAGCACACGGCCGAAGGGGCTCCAGAGCAGTCGCCGCAGGAAGACATACACGATGACCAGCAGGGCCAGCGTGAAGTAGTAGAAGACGCGGGCGTTCTCCAGGTCGAACAGCACGGCGTTCGGGCGGAAGTTCAGGTAGATGCCATCGGAGCCGCCCAGGGCCTTGTTGTCGAAGAACAGGTAGAAGATCATCTGGGCGAAGGCCATCGTCACCATGATGAAGTAGATGCCGTGGGTGCGCACCACGAAGAACCCGATCACCAGCGCCGCCAGGCCGGACGCAGCCACAGCCGCCGGCAGGGTCCACCAGAGGCTGACCGGCTCGCTCGCGGGCGTCATGAAGGCCAGCGCATACCCGGCAATGCCGAAGAAGGCCGCGTGCCCCAGGGACACCAGTCCGGTGACGCCCTGCAGCAGGTCGAGGCTCATGGCGAAGATGGCCAGGATCATCATGCGCGCCACCATGCCTGCGTAGAAGTCGGTGGACACGAAAGGGAAGGCCGCCAGGGCCACCAGCCCCAGGGCCAGGACCACCTGCACGCTGCGCGGCAGGACTTCGAGATGGGACTTGGCAGCACTCATTGTTTGAAAAGTCCCTCGGGTTTCCACAGCAGCACGGCGGCCATCAGCATGTAGACCAGCATGCCGGAGATGGCCGGCAGCAGCACCTTGCCGAAGGTGTCGACCAAACCCACCAGCAGCGCGGAGATCAGGGCCCCCCGCACCGAGCCGATGCCGCCGATGACCACCACCACGAAACTCAGGATCAGCACCTGCGAGCCCATGTTGGGGTAGACGCTGGAGATGGGCGCGGCGATCATGCCGGCAATGGTGGCGAGCCCCACGCCCAGCGCGAAGACCACGCCATGGATGCGCCGGATGTTCACGCCGAGCGCTTCGGCCATGTCGCGGTTGAACGCGCCTGCCCGGATCTTCATGCCCAGGCGCGTACGGGAGATCAGCAGGTAGAGCCCGATCGCCAGGGCAATGCACACCGCCGACATGAAGAGGCGGTAGACCGGATACGACTGCGCATCGGTCAGGGTGATGGAATCGGCCAGCAGCGCCGGTACACGGACGCCGTGCACGTCGTCACCCCACAGAATGGAGCGCATTTCCTCGAAGATGTAGATCAGGCCAAAAGTCAGCAGCACCTGGTCGAGGTGGTCGCGGTGATAGAAGTGCCGGAACAGCAATCGCTCGAGCAGCAGGCCGAAGGCCACCGCCAGCAGCGCGCCAAGGATGATCGCGAGGGCCAGGTTGCCCAGCAGGCTGGACAGCCACCATGCCAGGTAGGCGCCCAGCATGTAGAAGCTGCCGTGCGCGAGGTTGACCACGCCCA
>DAIMZU010000365.1:0-3972 GCA_036733845.1 Ramlibacter sp. | reverse complement strand
CAATGACCGGGGCGGATGCCGGAAGGCGGCCACAGGCTCCGCCGTGGCGCTCGAGCGGGGACTGAGGGAATGGATGGGGCAATGACCGGGGCGGATGCCGGAAGGCGGCCACAGGCTCCGCCGGCCGTTTCGCGTGGCATATCGGGTCCGGGTCTCGGGACCCGGAAGGTATTGCGGCGATCCGGGGCGGCATCGGGACTAGCGATGGCCCTCGCTGGTATGGACGCCGTAGCGGCGGTAATTGTCAGCCGAGCGCTAGGGCCCGGCGATCGCGGAGTGTTCGTCTTGGCGGCCACCATCGCGGGGTTCGCTGCGCTCTTCAGCCAGGCTGGAATTAGCACGGCGGGTCGCTTGGCCCTCGTTCGCCGGAGCGACCCGATCCCCCTGCCCTTCTATCTCGGATCGTGCCTAGTCCACACAATGGCGGCAGGCGGCATCGGATCGCTGGCAGCAGCCGGGTCGTTCTTCCTCCTGTTTGACAGGCCATCATGGTTCTTGGTCAGCGCGACGGCTCTCCTCACGATGGCAATGACCGCCTTCTACCTGCTCGCCGACGCGCTCAATGCATACGGTCGGACACCAGCTGCCATGCTGACCAGTGCGGCGGGCTCGGGGGTGTTTGTCGCCGTATCGCTTCTCGGAACGCATCTAGGCTGGGTGCCAGCAACATTCCTGCTGGCGAATGCTGGCACGATCACGTTGCAAGCACTCCTCGCTTTGGCGCTGCTACGGCGGCCTGGGCCTCTTGCAGTCAAGCTGTCCTGGAATCGCCACAGAGAGTTCGTGCGGGTGGGAATCGCAGCGGTTCCCTACGTACTAGGGACTGCGCTGGTGTTCCGATTGGATCGGTATATCATCGGCCTTCTGTCGAACGAAGGTCATGTGGGCGTCTACTCCATTGCTGCATCGCTATCTGAAGTGGGGCGGTTTCTACCCAATGCGGTGGGTCAGCTCCTCTTCTTTGGCGCGGCGAGTGGTGCGGTCGCTGAGACGGTGCGCAATAGAACGCGCATGATCTCACTGGTGGTTACAATGCCGGTTCTCCTGGTGGTGGCGTTCATGGCTGAACCGGTAGTCGACTTCACCCTTGGCGACGAGTTCGCGGCGGCAGTCGCACCGCTTCGGATCCTACTGTTGGGCGAACTGTTTGCGGCAAGCATGCTGATCGATGTTCGTATACTTGCCGGCTCAGGGCGGCTTTGGGCGGCCAGTGGCGTCACGATGGCGGCTCTAGCGGTCACCATCACACTCGACGTGGTGCTTGTGCCTACTCACGGCATTAGTGGAGCTGCCATCGCTACTGCCTTGAGTTACCTCGTCGGCGCTGCGGTGGCCCGGCGGTTTGTGAGTTTGTCCATCCGAGCAACCGTTGCACCGGCATGAAGCGCGTCGTGATCGCTTCAGAGCTTCGAGTGATGAATGTGGACGGGGCATACTTTACCGCTTCACCGTTCGGGCACGACTATTGGACTCAAGTTCTGGGAGAAGAATGCCCCACGCGCCTTCTCGTTCGAGCAATGGAGTGCTCGTCCGTTCCATTTGGTGCGACTCGGGTCGACGGGCCGCTTGTGGAAGTGACGCCACTTCCCCCACTCAGGCCTGGTTACGGCCTTGCACGCGAGTTGTGCGAAGCAGTCAAGACGGCGTGGTCTGTGGCGGGCGTTCGGGAGCCAACGGTCCTGAGGGCCCCAGGCATTGTTGCGTCTATCCTGCTGCTCTGCATGCTCCTGCGCCGACAACCGTTCGCGGTGCAGCTCGTAGGCGATCCGCTTGACGTGGGCATGGCGGCGGGAGTTGGCGGCCGATTCGCGCCGGTGGTCGCCGCTGTGCTTGGCACCACCACCCGCCTGGCCTGCCGGCGCGCATCCGTTGTTCTCTATGTAACGGATCAATACCTGCAGGCCCGGTACCCTGCCGGACGAGGTACACCAACGTTCTCCGCCTCGGATGTTCAGCTTGACTGTGCGCGCCCTTCCTCGCCGGTCAGCATTAGAACCAGCGGTCGTAGGGTTCGCTTGGTAACCGTTGCCTCAATGGATCAGCCGTACAAGCGCGTAGATCTCTTGGTAGAGGCAGTTGCCCGGCTGAGAGCCCAAGGTTGGGAAGCCGCGGCAACAGTGATAGGTGGGGGGCGCGGCGCCGACGAACTACGGCTCCGTGCACTTGAGCTAGGGATAGCTGATCACGTCGCCTTCTTGGGGTCGATCACCGACCGCTCACGGCTTCGAAACCTCGTTTCCGCGGCCGATCTGTTTCTGTTGTGCTCGGACACCGAGGGCATGCCGCGCGCACTCATAGAGGCCATGCACGACGGAGTGCCATGTATCGGCACTCGGGTGGGCGGCATTGTCGAGCTCCTACCACCCTATGCACTGGCGGCTCCAGGCTCCGTAGATTCGATCGTGGCGGCCGTGATTCGCCATATCGCCATTCCCGAGCTCGCTGAGCGCAACAGACAACACTGCCTAGTACGAAGTCAGGCGTTCGTCCCCGAAGTGCTCGCTCCGCGTCGGCGCGCATTCCTGAAGCTGGTACTGAGTGGTGGAACATGAAGGTGTTGACGGTCATCAAGACGGCGGACGGTGCGAAGTGGTCCGTTCCAATGGCAGAAGCGCTGATTCGGAGGTCGCACGAAGTCACGTATCTGCTGCCGAGGACCCGCGGGGCCCTGCCTGAACTAGCAGAATCCCGCGGCATTCGCGTGGATCTTGCGGGCGCACCACGCGAGGGAAGGAGTGTGCCAGCTCAACTGGCGGGCCTCGTCGAACTCCGGCGCCAATTCGAGGCATTCGACCCTGATGTGATCGTGACGCATCTATACGCATCGGCCCTTGCGGCCCGATTCGCCAACATACTGAGGCCTACGCCAACCATCTTCATGTCTGCAGGGCCCCTCTACTTGGAGAACCACGCCATCCTCGCAGCGGAGAGGCTGGCGTGGCGCATGGACTCGCACATCATCTGCTCATCCGCACACTTGTATGCACGGTACCGGCGGCTTGGTGTCCCGCGGGAGCGTCTTTCTGTGGTGCCCTATGGTGTCGACCCGAAGCAGTTCGTCCCCGTCACTCAACCAAAGCGGGAAGCTGCGCGATCTCTCCTCGAAATCGAGCCTAACGAGAATGTCCTGCTGATGTGCGCGATGTTCTATACCCCCAAGCGGCTCGTGCATCGCGGGGCCGGTATCAAGGGTCATGAGGTGGTGCTCGCCGCCTGGGACCGGTTCAAGCGGCAGGGAGGAGAGGGCCGGCTCTTGCTCGTAGGCGGCGGCTTCGGGCCTGGAGGAGAGCGCTACCGGACGCTCCTGAAGGAACAGACATTGCGCCGCGGAATCGGCGGAGTTGAATGGGTTGGCCCGGTCGCTGATGTGCGGCCCTACTACTACGCGGCAGATGCCAGCGTCTCGCCGTCGCTTTCAGAGAATCTCGGCGCACCGGCGGAGGCGTCGGCCCTTGGCATACCATCGATCGGCTCCGATGTCGGAGGTATCCCTGAGGTAGTCGTGGACGGTTGGAGCGGCTGGCTCGTCCCTCCTGGAAGGCCTAAGGAGCTTGCAGACACGATCGGTAGTGCCTTTGGCGCCGGCGCTGCTCAACTCGCGCTGATGGGCCGTCGGGCTGCAGCGCGCGCTCGGGAGCTCCTCGACCTTGGCGAATGCACGAATGCGTTCGCTGACGTTGTTGAGCGTGTAGCGGGGAGCCACAGGCCGTGACCGAACGCCAGCATCTAGTTGTCCACCTTTTCGGGACCTTGAACCGAGGCGGGGCAGAGATGCGAACACTGGAGCTCGTTCGGGAGGATGCCAAGACTGGCGGTCGTCATCTCCTCGTTGCCCTCTCAGGCCGCGTCGGCGAACTGGATCGAGATTTCCGGGAGATCGGGTGCCAGGTGATGCGCCTGCGCCTCGGGCTGAGCTTCCCGATTCGGTTCGTCCAGGTTCTGAGGTCCCTGCGGCCGAGCCACGTTCATAGC
>DAIMZU010000364.1:0-3980 GCA_036733845.1 Ramlibacter sp. | reverse complement strand
CACTCTCACTTCTGCGATCACCATCCCCCGATCCACCGCCTTGCACATGTCGTAGATCGTGAGCAAGGCCACCTGCACCGCCGTCAGCGCTTCCATCTCCACCCCCGTCACGCCCACTGTCTCTGCCGTTGCGATACACCGCACGCAAGACTCCGCCTCCTCCATCTCGAACTCCACCGCCACGCGCGTCAAGGGAACCGGATGGCACAGCGGAATCAAATCACTGGTCCTCTTCGCCCCTTGAATCCCCGCAATCCGGGCAATGCCCAGCACGTCCCCCTTCTTGGCCGTGCCGGACACCACCCGCTGTAGAGTCTCAGGCAGCATGCGGATCCGCCCTTCGGCGACCGCCACCCGGTGCGTCGGGGTCTTGGCGGACACGTCCACCATGTGGGCTTGCCCTTGGGCGTCAAAATGGGTGAGGTCGCTCATGATCGTTCGGGAAATGGCTGCTGGATGAATGATTCGATGATACGGGTGGGCCGGCTCCGGCTGGCGGTGCTGGTGCTGGCCTTGGCCGGCGCGGTTCAGCCCGTCACGGCGCGGGCTCAACTTCCCTCGCTGGGCGAAGGTGCCGAAATCTCCGCCAGCGCCGAGCGCCGCATCGGCGACCGCATTGCGCGTGAACTTTTCCGCGATCCGGACTTTCTCGACGACGCAGTGCTGTCCGATTATGTGCAAAGCATCTGGCAGCCGCTGCTGGCGGCCGCCCGCAAGCGCGGCGACCTGGCACCCGACCTGGACCAGCGCTTTGCCTGGCAGGTTCTGCTCGGGCGTGACCGCAGCGTCAATGCCTTTGCGCTGCCGGGGGGATGGCTGGGCCTGCACCTGGGCCTGGTGGCGACGACCGGCACGCGGGACGAACTGGCGTCGGTCATGGCGCATGAGCTCAGCCATGTGACGCAGCGGCACATCGCGCGTCTGGTGACACAGGACAAGCGCCAGGCGCCGTGGATGATCGGCGCGATGATCCTGGGGGCGCTGGCGGCCAGCAAGAGCCCCCAGGCGGGGAACGCCGTGATCGCGGGCGGGCAGGCAATGGCCATGCAGAACCAGCTCAACTTCTCGCGTGAGATGGAGCGCGAGGCCGACCGCATCGGCTTCGCGATCATGACGCAGGCGGGCTTTCATCCGCAGGGCTTCACGGGCATGTTCGAGAAGCTGCAGCAGGCCTCGCGGCTGAACGACACGGGCGCGTATCCGTACCTGCGCACTCACCCGATGACCACCGAGCGGGTGGCCGACATGCAGTCGCGCCAGGTGCTGGGCGACCGTGGCGCCGCGCCACGGGATCTGGAGCACGCGATGATGGCCGCGCGTTCGCGCACGCTCAGTGCTCCGGGGGTGGACGGCCTGCGGGCGCTGCAGAAAGAAGCGGAGGCGCTGGCGCCTTCGGCGGACGCCTGGCGGCAGGCGCATGCGCTGTATGCCACCGCGTTTGCGTCGGCGCGGTTGCGGGACCAGCCTGCCGCCGACGCGGCCCTGGCGCGGCTGGCGGCACTGGCGCTGGACGACCCCCGCGCCCTGCGCGCGCGTCAACTGCTGCAGTCCGAGATCGCGCTCATGGCGGGCAACCCCCGCCTCGCGCGGGAGCGCCTTCCTTCCGCCGAGGGCGGACGTGCGGAGGTATTCATGGCCGCGCACATCGCCCTGGAAAGCGGCCAGGCCGCCGACGCCTTGCAGCGCCTGCAGACCTGGGTGGCGCTGCATCCGCTGGACGGCTCGGCCTGGCAACTACTGGCGCGGGCGGCGGCCGCGCAGCAGCAGCCCTTGCGTGCGGTGCGCGCCGAGGCCGAGGCCCAGGTGGCTTGGCTCGATTACCAGGGCGCGATGGACCGCCTGCGCGCGGCGCAGGCCATGGCCCGGCAGGGCGGGGGCGACCACATCGAGGCGTCGATCATCGACACCCGCGCGCGCCAGGTCGAGGCCTTACTTCGCGAACAGGCGCTCGAGCGCTAGGTCGATGATCAGCCCCAGCACCGAGTAGATCAGCGATCCCAGCAGCGCCGCCCCGAAGCCATCCACATGGAAGCCGCCCAGCAGCCCCGAGGCGGCCCAGAACATGAGGGCGTTGATCACGAAGAGGAACAGGCCCAGGGTAATCAGCGTGACCGGCAGGGTGAGCACCACCAGGATGGGCCGCACGAACAGGTTCAGCAGGCCGATGACGAAGGCGGCGATGAGCGCGCTGGTGAAGTCCGGGACATGAACGCCGGTATAGAGGTGCGCGACGAAGAGCAGGGCGGTCGCGCTCAGGAGCCACTTGGCGATGAGCTTCATGCGCTAAGAATAGCACCCGCGCTATCATGCGCCCCCGCATCCCGTCTGCCATGGCCGCCATCCACATCACCGACATCGAGGCCGCAATCAACTGGTGGCGCGAGCGTGCGCCATCGCTTGATGGCGTGACGCTGGCGCCCGAGTTGCGGGCGCTGGCCGAGGTGTACGCGCTGATGGTCTACCACCGCGAGGAAGAGGCGGCGGAAAAGGGGTTTCCGAAGGCGGCTTACGCAGCCTGGAAGGCCTGGTACGACAGCACGCCCGACACGCCCTGCATCGCGATCTGCTCGACCAGCCAGGGCGACGAGGTGTGCAAGGGCTGCGGGCGCAGCTTCGACGAGGTGCAACACTGGCCGGCGATGACGCCGGCGCAGAAGCGGGTGACGTGGCGGAGGATCACGCTGGAGGGGGATGCGTGGCGGTTCAACCGTTACCGGGAGCGGGCGAGGAGTGGGGTGCAGGAGTAAGGCGCTCCGGAGCCCCCCTCACTTCCACCGAACCGTCTCCAGATCCACGCTCCGCTGGCTGTCCCCCAGCGACAGCACACCTTCCTGGATCGTCGCCTGAAGCTGCATGCTCCGCGCCGCCAGTGCAGCCAAGGCCTGGCTGGCCTCCGCCGGAACCCGGTACACCTCCAGGTTGGCCAGCCGCGTGAGCTTGGTCTCGATCCCTCGCCACCAGATCTCGGCCGCGTTCGAAAATGCGTACACGAGCACCCGGTCGGCCTTGCTGCAGGCGCGGGTCAGGGGCTTGTCTTCGGGCTGGCCGACTTCCACCCACACGCGGGTGCGGCCGGTGAAGTCGCGCAGCCACAGGTCGGGCTCGTCGGGGTCGGAGAGGCCGGCGCCGAAGGCCAGGGTGCCGTCGCCGCCGCAGGTGTCCTGCAGCTCGTGCGCGTTGATCGCCAGCGCCGCCAGGCGGATCATCATGCGTTCGTCGGTCTCGCTGGGGTGCCGCGCGAGGGTGAGCGCATGGTCGGCGTAGTAGCCGTGGTCGATGTCGGCCAGCTGGACGGCGGCCTTGAAGATGGTGGACTTGATCGCCACGGGAGTCGCTTCAGGCGCGGCGCGCGAGCGCAGCGGCCATGCCGGTGTAGCTGGCCGGCGTGAGCGACAGCAGGCGCTGCTTCTCGGTTTCGGGGATATCCAGCGAGCGGATCAGGCCGTGCAGGTCTTCGGGGCGCACCGACTTGCCGCGGGTGACTTCCTTGAGCTTTTCGTAGGCGCCGGCGACGCCGAATCGGCGCATGACGGTCTGGATCGGCTCGGCCAGCACTTCCCACGAGGCGTCCAGGTCGGAATCCAGCGCCTCGGTGTTGAGCTCGAGCTTGGACAGGCCGATGCCCAGCGAGTGGTAGGCCAGGGCGGCATAGCCCAGGGCCACGCCCATGTTGCGCAGCACGGTGGAGTCGGTCAGGTCGCGCTGCCAGCGTGAGACGGGCAGCTTCTCGGATAGGTGGCGCAGCAGCGCGTTGGCCAGGCCCAGGTTGCCTTCGGCGTTCTCGAAGTCGATGGGGTTGACCTTGTGCGGCATGGTCGACGAGCCGATCTCGCCTTCGCGCAGCTTCTGCTTGAAGTAGCCCAGGCTGATGTAGCCCCAGACGTCGCGCGACCAGTCGACGAGGATGGTGTTGGCACGCGCCACCGCGTCGAACAGCTCGGCCATGTAGTCGTGCGGCTCGATCTGGATGCTGTAGGGCT
>DAIMZU010000363.1:0-3981 GCA_036733845.1 Ramlibacter sp. | reverse complement strand
TGTAGAACTGGTAGTTGGTGAACAGCACGAAGTTCTGGAACCACTCGGGCGCCGTGCCGGTGTAGTGCCGAAGGCGGTGCAGCGAGTAGTCCACGCGGGCCGCGGGGAACAGTGACAGCGGCGCCGCCTCGCCTGCCGCAGGCGCGACGGTGCCGTTGGCAATGCCGTCGTCCATCGCGCTCAGGTCGGGCAGGTCGAACAGGTCGCGCATGAGGCGCCGGCGGTCCGGCGGCATCGTGCCCTCGATGTGGTCGTTCTCGGCGAACGAGAAGTGCACCGGAATGGGCTGGGTGCTCGTGCCGACTTCGAGTTCGACGCGATGGTTTTCCAGCAGCAGGCGGAACTGGTCGCGGTAGTAGCTCGCGTACAGGTCCGGCCGCGTGAGCGTGGTCTCGTAGCGGCCCGCGCCCGCGACGAATCCGTACGACAGGCCGATGTTCTCCAGCTCGCTGTGAGGCACGCCGCTGTCCACCTGCACGCGCACATAGGGGTAGCAGGCCCGCACGCGCGAAGGCAGCGACCCGCCCGCCGTGAATCGCTGGACTGCCTCGCGCAGGTGGCCGATCTGCTGCGAGTAGATCGTTCGCACCTGCTCGAGGGCACTCTCCGGATCCTCATGGCGGGTGGGCGGAATGAACGGCGGCATGTGCGGCATGCGCCCATTTTTGCACGCCCCATGTGCGTACTCCGAACACGCCATCCAAGCTTGGTGGGTGTCCTACAGCGCGTTACGAATCCACCCGACGTTACAAATACGAGGGGTTCAGCGACATTCGATGCACCGGATGCCGGCAACTATTCATAAATCCAAGGAGTCCCAGCGAATGGAAAACGTTTCTGCGCTCAACAACCCTTTTGCCCTGATGACCGATCCCCAGGCCGTTCGCCAGATGGTCGACCAGTCCGAGCAACTGAGTAAACTGAGCCAGCGCCAGTGCCATCCGCTGGACCGCGCAGTGATCCGCAGCGCCAGCGCCGAACTCGCCGCCTTCGATTCCAAGATCGACCGCACCACCATCTACCTGCCGCCCGAAGAAGAGAAGGCGCCTGCCGTGGCCCGCAGCTATGGCCGCTGCGTGAACTGACTCGCCGCAGGCACCCGTCTCCCTGCCGCCGCCGTGCCTTGCGCACCGCGGCGGCTTTTCTTTGCGCGCCCGGCCTTATCATGCCGTGCATGTCGATTGCGCAATCGTGGACGCATCGGGCCGCCCGCACGGGCCGGCTGCCGCTGGAGTGGGCGGCGGGGTGGGGGCGCATCGTCTGGCTCGGCGCGATCCTGGCGGTGATCGCGCTGTCACCTTCAAGCTGGACGCCCCGGGCCCGGCTTGCGCTGCAGCGGCACGCCTATACCGACACGGTTCCGATCCTTGCGGGCTTCACCCTGTTGTGCGCCTTGCTGACCGTGGTCATCACCCGCATCGTGGTCGTCACCGCGGACAGCTACGGCCTGTCGCAGTACGCGCTCGAGATGATCGTGCGGGTGCTCGTGCTCGAACTCATCCCCCTGACTGCCGCGCTCTTCGTGGCCCTGCGTTGCACCATTCCCAATGGGGCCGCCCTCGCGCAGATGCGCCGGCGCGGCCAGTTCGAGCGCCTTCGCGCAGCCGGCATCGACCCCGTCGGCACCGAAGCTATGCCGCGGATGCTCGCCGGCGTGTTCGCCACCATCACGCTGGCGGCGCTGAGCAGCGCGGTCGCGATCGCGATCGCCTACCTGGCGGTCTACGGGTTCACGCTGGCGGGCCTTCCCGCCTACACGCGCATGTTCGGCCATGTCTTCAATGGCACCGTCTCCCTGATCTTCGTGCTCAAGACCCTGATGCTCAGTCTGGCGGTCTCAGTCATTCCGATGGCCTCGGGGCTCATGGACTGGCGGGGAGGCGGCTCGCGCGAGAGTGCCGCGCTGCGCGGCCTGGTGCGCATGTTCTCGGTGCTGCTGCTGCTCGAAGTGCTCTCGCTCGTTGGCAACTACTACTGACCCATGGCCACGCCGCCCCCTGACGACGCCCTCCTTGCCGCCGAGCCGGCGGCGGTGCCGGTGCGCAACCTGGCGCTCAAGGCGCGACTGCTGCTGCTGTTCACCGTGGCGCTGATCGCCGCGGCCACGGTGTATGTGCTGTACGCCCGCGGCTTCTTCGAGCCCACGCAGGAACTGGTGCTGACCACCGACGACTCCGAAGGGGTGTCCGTCGGCATGGACATGACCTTCTCGGGCTTTCCGATCGGCCGGGTGCGCCGGGTCGAGCTCGGTGCCGGGGGCGAGGTGCGCATCGTCATCGACGTCGCCGAGAAGGACGCCCACTGGCTGCGCACGAGCAGCGTCTTCACGCTGGTGCGCGGCCTGGTGGGCGGCACCGCCATTCGCGCGTACACCGGCGTCCTCACCGATCCGCCCTTGCCGGACGGCGCGCAGCGCCCGGTGCTGCGCGGTGATGCGACGGCCGAGATCCCGCGCGTGATCGGCACGGCACGCGAGGTGCTGGAGAACCTCCAGGCGCTGACCGCCACCGATGCGGCCCTGCGAACCACGCTCGCGAACCTGCAGGCCACCACCGAGCGGCTCAACGGCCGGCAAGGGGCGCTCGGCGTGCTGTTCGGCAACGAGCAGGACGCGCGCAGGGTGGTGACTGCCATCGAGCGGGCCAACGGACTGCTCGCCCGCGTCGATCAGCTGACCGCCCGCGTCGACCAGATCGCGCAGAACGCCGACGCGCAGGTGTTCGGCCGCGATGGCCTGGTGCCGGAGGTGCGCGGCACCGTGCGGCAGCTCCATGACATGCTGGCCCAGGCGCGTGGCTCGCTGTCGAAGGTGGATGCGCTGCTCGACGAGGCGCAGGGCATCGCGACCGACGTGCGCGGCGCCAGCGCGGACCTGGGCCAGTTGCGCGGTGAGGTCGAGGCCAACCTCCGGCGCATCGATGCGCTCGTAATCGACATCAACCGGCGCTGGCCCTTCTCGCGCGACACGGAGATCCGCCTGCCATGACCCAACGACCGCTGCCTGTGTGCATCGGCCTTGCCTTGCTGGCCGGCTGCGCCGGTGGGCCACCGGCGACCGACTGGCAGGTGGCGGCGCATGGCAACCTGCAGCGCTACCAGAAGGCCTGGCTCGCGGGTGCGGGCCGGGCTGCCGATGCCGAGTTCTCCCTCGCGCGGCGCGAGCTCGCCGCCACGGGGCAGGCTCGCCTCGTTGCGCGTGCGGAGCTCACGCGCTGTGCATTGCGCGTGGCGGCACTGGAATTCTCGGAATGCGAAGGCTTTGCGCCGCTCGCTGCAGATGCCGGTCCGCAGGAGCAGGCGTATGCCACCTGGCTGGCGGGCGGGGCGCTGGCGCCGGACGAGGTGGCCAGGCTTCCCGCCCAGCACCGGCGCACCGCCGGGGCGGGCGCGAGCGCCGTGGCCACCCTGCGGGGCATCGAAGATCCGCTGTCCCGGCTGGTCGCTGCCGGAGTGCACGTGCGCCGCGGGACAGCCAACCAGGACGTGGTGTCCCTGGCGGTCGAGACAGCATCGCAGCAGGGCTGGCGCCGGCCCTTGCTGGCCTGGCTCGGACTGGAACTCAGGCTCGCAGAGGCTGCCGGTGACCCGTCCCGGGCCGCGCAGGTGCGAAGGCGCATGGACCTTGCCGGGCGCACGGCGGGACATCGGGAATAAAAAAGCCGCGGACGAGGCCGCGGCTTCAGGATGAAAGCAGAGATGCCGGGGCACCTCTGCCCAGGGCTCAGGGCTTGCTGGCGGTCGGGAAGGGCCAGGCGGCCTGCGGGTTGAGCGTCGTCTGGGCCGCAGGTGCGGCGGCAGCAGGCGCAGCAGCAGGCGCAGCAGCAGGCGCTTTGGCCGCCTTTTTCGCGGCGGGCTTCTTGGCGGCCTTTTTCGCAGCAGGCTTCTTGGCGGCGGTGGCCTTCTTGGCGGTCGTCTTCTTCGCTGCCGCCTTCTTTGCGGGCGCTGCCTTCTTCGCCGTGGCCTTCTTGGCCGGTGCCGCCT
>DAIMZU010000362.1:0-3988 GCA_036733845.1 Ramlibacter sp. | reverse complement strand
CTTCATGCATTGCCTGCCGGCGCACCGCGGCGAGGAAGTCGCTGCCGACGTGATCGACGGGCCGCAGTCGGTGGTCTGGGACGAAGCGGAGAACCGCATGCACGCGCAGAAGGCGCTCATGGAGTTCCTGCTGCTCGGCCGAGTCACCTAGGACGGCGGCGATGCGCCATCCGCGCAGCGTCTGAACGTGGACCTGTCCTCGCCCGAGGCCGATCCCTGCCTGCGCTGCGGCGCCTGCTGCGCGAGCTTCCGGGTGGACTTCTCGGCGCACGAGCTCGACGAGACCGGCGGGCCGGTGCCCTGCGGACTCGCGGTGGAGGTCACGCAGACCACCTGGCGCATGCGCGGCACGGACCACAGCCCGCCGCGCTGTGCGGCATTGACGGGACGGGTGGGCGCGTCCGTGGCCTGCGGCATCTACGAATGGCGGCCATCGCCCTGCCGGGAGTTCGAGGCGGGCAGCCCGGCGTGCGACGCGGCGCGACGGCGATTCGGGCTGACGGCGCTGGCCTAGGAGGCTGCGCGACAGACTCCTGGCTGCGCGGTTTCAGGAATCCTTTTTCTTCGGCCGTGCGGGCCTGTCGAGCGCGTTGGCGTACCCCTCCAGCAGGGCAATCGCGCTGTCGGGCCGCTCGCCACGGACCTTCGTGTCGCCCAGGATCGCCAGCTCGCTTCTGAGAAAGGAGTGAAAGCCCTCGCGCGCCGGGCCGGACAGCGCCTGCACCCGCCCCTGGGCGTCGACCCATCCGTGCTGCTCGGCCCAACAGCGATACAGAAGGCTCACCCAGTGCCCGGCGCCGCGCAAGCTGTCACGAGCGGCCGAAGGGTCCGGCACCGACGCGGACTCGCCGGCGACGAGGGACCACTGGCGCAAGGCCTGGGAGCGCCCCTCCACAAAGTGCGAATGCCGCGCCGGAGTGTCCGCCGCCTCCAGCACACGCGCCAGCAGGAGGATGCGATCGGTGCGCCGGAGGTCTGCCGACGCGACGCAAGCCAATTGCTTGCGGGTTTCCTCCGGGGACCAGTGCCAGAGACGCAGCGCCGTCGTGGCGACCCGGAGCTTCTGGATCGGATCGAGATCCGGGCAGGCGAGCACGGCCGGGCCGAGTGGTTCGCGCTCGCACGCCTTTGCAAGGACTGCCCAGCGTGCAGGGGACGCAGGTGCGCAGGAGCTCAGCGGGGATGCCGCTGGACCGACACTCGCGCCCGTGATCGCGCTGAACTCCATGGCCCAGCACGCCGCGCGCGCACGGTCCACCTCGGGCGCGGTGCTCTCGACAATCCGGGCCAGTTCGCGCATGGCCGGAGACAGTGCCGCCGCGGAACAGCCGTTCAGCGCGCGGAAAAGGTGATCGAGCACGTGCGGGCGCATGGCTAGGGTGGCCTGGGCCGCCACCCAGCGCAGCGCATCGTCGCGCGCGCCCCCCGCGACCAGGTCGTCGTCGAAGGAGGCGAACGCAAGCTCGACCAGGAATTCGGCACCGTCCTCGGCGCTGAGCAAGGGCTGACCGTCCGCGCCTGGCGTCTGCATGAGGGCACGGATGCCGGACAGGATGACGTCGCGCGGCACGAGCAGAAGCAGCCGCTCGATCAGCGGCCGCGCCGCGCCCATATTTGCGGCCAGGAGGACCGTCGCGACCGAATCCGTTGCGCTCAGGCCCAATTCACGCAGGGCCGCGCAGGCGTCTGCGGCGAGTTCGAGTTCCTCGTGCGGAGAGGCCATTTCGATGGCTTCCTGAAGGCGCTCCGCGGGTGTGCCCTCGACCTGGATCGCGGCACCGAGGCAGGCCAGCAGATGCTTGAGGGGAGGCACATCGGCGCGGGCGGACTCGGCACCTTGCCCCTGCGCGGCATCGACCGCCCGCCAGAGCCACAGTACCTGCGCGCCCCAGGCGTCGTCGTCGCGTTCGCCAACGATCGCCGAAACCAGGATGGCCACCGCCCGGAAATCGTCGGCCGACTTCGAGCTGGTCGCGTGCATCGCCGCTTCGAGCGCAACGCGGCAGCGATCCGGATTGCCTCCCTTGCAGAGGCGGGCGCAGAGCTTGAGCAAGCCGGACTGGCCACCGGTGGACAAGGCCGCCCGGAGCATCCGGGTCCAGTCCGCCACCGCCGGCGCCCGGCCGGCCGTGGCGGGGGACGGCAGGTGCGCGGCCCCTGCGCGCGAAGGGCTGGACGTGGAAGCGTACTCGACTGCCCGAGGGACCGTGGCGAGCAGGGGCAGGGCGCCGCTGCGCGAGCCGTGGCCGGGCAGCGCCTGCACCGAGCGTGCATCGTGGCGGCCCTGCGGCGGCGGCGCCGTCAACGCAGCAGGTCGGAGGGAAGGCTTGGCGGGAATTGATTTGGTTTCCATGGCACCTGGGGTCGTGAAGCAGCGAATGTGCCGATGGACGACCGCTGATGGCACATCGGAGACTGACGGCCTCGGATCAGAAGGTGGGCCACAGAAACAGCGCTGACCAAGGCGCAAAGCGCAGCCATAGCTCGGGCTATGGCGAGCATTTGCAACGCCGAGTGGCCCTGTCTTGTGGCCGGAGCGGGTGTGGTGGATTCGTTCACACCTTCTCAGTGCGTCGCTGCGCGCGGGCGGCCCGGATTCAAGGCAGCGGCGTAGGTCCCCAGGAGATCGACGGCCTCTTGCGCCTCGTCGGCCCCGGCCCCCCGCAGCGCAACCTGCTCCGCCTGCACGAAGGACTGGAAGTTCGCCCTCTCCCCGGGGTCGAGCCGCTGCACCTGCCCGGCGCCGTCGACCCAGCCCTGCTTCTGGGCCCAGCAGATGTAGAGGTCGCGAACCCGCTCGCCGGCAGCCTGAACCGACGGGTCGGTGGCAAGGCCGTCCGCCTCGTCGGCGACGATGCCCCACTGGCGCAAGGCCTCGGCCCGGACCTGCTCGAACAGGCCCCGACCGTCGCCGGGAGCACTGGATCGCAGCACCACGACCATCAGGTCGATCCGATCGCATGGATCGAGGTCCACCGCGGCAAGCGAGCGCAACTGCGCCGCACTTTCTGCGGGTGTCCACGCTCCGACGCGGAGCGCGACAACTGCGATGAGCGCCTTCTGCTCGGTGCTCAGGTCTTCGCTGCCAAGCAGTTCCGCCGAGAGGGGATCGCGCCGGCAGGCCTGGGCCAGGCGCCCCCAGTGCCGAAGGGCCGGCGGCAGGGAAACCTCGGGGGGCGACTTGCCTTCTTCGCGGTCGACGATTTCTCGGTACATCAACAGCCAGCCGACAAGGCTTGCGGGATCGATGCGCGCCGCCGCGGCTTCGATCATGCCGCGCAGGCCGCTCATGGCGGCAGAATCGGCCGGCGCGGCGAAGCCAACGTGGCGGGCACTCTCCACCACCTCGAACAACTCGTCGAGGATGCACGGCAGCATCTCGGGAGACGCATGCCCGGCCAGCCACGAAAGAGCCCCCTCGAGTTGCTTCGCAGAGGGCGGCACACTGTCGCTGGGCGCGAACGCCAGCGCCACCAGCGCCTCCGCGCCCTCCTCCAGGGTCAAGACGGGCTCACGCCCCGCCGGCGCACGCGCCATCAGGTCGCTGATGCAGACGCGGATGTCCTCGCGGTTCACCTCCACCAGCAAGGACGGCAACAGGATGGGCAGTGAACGTTCGTCCCAGGCCTGCAGCACGATGCCCAGGGCCGCGGGAACCGAGGTGCCGCCCTGGACCAGCGCGGCCAAGGCATCGCAGGCGAACGGCGTTCGCTCCCCGGGCTTCGCTGCAGCCAGGGCATCCTGCAGGCGTCCAAGAGGGTCTTCGCCCAACTGGAGTGCGGCGCCGAGGCAGGCCAGCAGATGGGCGCGGGGGACGATCGCCTCTGCCGCGCCCGACTTGCCGTCCGCCTGAGCGGCGGCCCGACCAGCCTGCCAGAGGCTGGCGACGAGCCCGCCCCAGAGGCCTTTCCCGTGCTTGCCCAGGGTGGCGGCGATTCCGCGCGCCGCGGCCTGGAAGTGGGCCGCGCCACCAGGCGCGGTAACGATC
>DAIMZU010000361.1:0-3990 GCA_036733845.1 Ramlibacter sp. | reverse complement strand
GCGCAGGGGTGGGGGCGGGCTGTGCGTGGGTGAGCGCGGGCAGAAATGGGGCCGCGGCCAGCGTCTTCAAGGCCTGGCGGCGCGCGATGCGAATTGTCATTAACTCCCTCTTGAAAGCAGGCCGGCGGCGCGCAGATCGGAGTCATGCGGCGCCGGCAATTCTTGCGAGCCGCGGGAGTTTAACGGCCATCCGGGCCGCCACTTTTCTGACAGGAGCCCACCATGTTTTTCGCACCCGTGCTTCGCACCCGCTACGTTCCGAGCCGCCCGGTCTTCGACCGCCGCGTAGAAGAGTTCTTCCACCGTGCACTGCAGCCCGCGCAAGGCGTGCAACTCAAGGAAGAAGACCAGGCCTGGACCGTCACCCTGGACATGCCCGGCATTTCCCGGGAAGACCTCTCGATCACCGTCGAAGGACCTGTCGTCCGGCTCGAGACCCGCAAGGAAGCCGCGCGCCAGTACAAGGCGTACGAGTTGCCGCAGGACATCGACGTCGACGCCACGAATGCCAGGCTGGAGAACGGCGTGCTGACGCTGACCCTGGCCAAGCAGAAACCGGCGAGCCGCGCGCGGTCGATTCCGCTGAACTGAGGTTGCCCGCGGAGACCGGACTCCCGTTTTGCCGCGGCCAGTCCAGTCCCGTCCCATGAGCCTGTCGAAGGGTCTTACCCCGTGTACGGGTGCCGCTTCGTTCGAACTAGGCTTCGACAGGCTCAGTCCGAACGGAGATCTGTTCCGAGCATCCTGAGCTTGTCGAGAGGCTCCAGCGGCCACCGCGGACGGACATCGAAGTCGTACGTTTCCCGCGCCTGCTCCACCCCCGCCTCCAGCCGCATGGCCGCCGCCATGGCGATCATGGCGCCGTTGTCGGTGCACAGCGACAGTTCCGGATAGTGCACCCGGACACCTCGGCGCGCGCAGGCTGCGTCGAGTTGCTCGCGCAGGCGGCGGTTCGCGCCCACCCCCCCAGCCACGACCAGCCGCGGCAGGCCGGTCTGCCTGAGCGCGGCCAGCGATTTCTTCAGCAGCACCTCGACGATCGCCGCCTGGGTGGATGCGGCGAGGTCGGCCTTGCGATCCTCCAGCCCATCACCCAGCTTGCGCGCCTGCGTCAGCACGGCCGTCTTCAGGCCGGCAAAGGAAAAATCGAGGTTGCCGCTGTGCAGCAGCGGCCGCGGCAGCTTGAAGGCGTCCGGGTCGCCCTCCTCCGCCAGCCGGCTCAGCGCCGGCCCGCCCGGGTAGCCCAGGCCGAGCAGCTTCGCCGATTTGTCGAAGGCCTCGCCCGCCGCGTCGTCGATCGTCTCCCCGAGCAGTTCGTAGCGACCGACCCCATCGACCCGCATCAGCTGGGTGTGCCCGCCCGACACCAGGAGCGCCACGAACGGAAACTCGGGCGGGTCCTCGCTCAGGAAGGGCGAGAGCAGGTGCCCCTCGAGGTGGTGGACGCCCAGCACCGGTCGGCCGAGTGCCGCACCCAGGGCGCAGGCGACGCCAGCCCCCACCAGTAGCGCACCGGCCAGCCCGGGTCCGCGCGTGTAGGCGACGACATCGATGTCCGACTTGTCACGATGAGCCTGCGCCAGCACCTGCTCCGCGAGCGGCAGCACGCGCCGGATGTGGTCGCGGCTGGCGAGTTCAGGCACCACGCCGCCGTACGCCTGGTGCATCTCCACCTGGCTGTGCAGCGCGTGCGCGTGCAGGCGCGGCACCGGCGTGGCGCCCGATTCCACCAGGGCAACGCCTGTTTCGTCGCAGGACGATTCGATTCCAAGAACCAGCATGGGGGAAGTGTAGGGGTGCGGCAGCCGGAATGCGGACAGCCGGAACGGTTCGCTGCTTCTCACGCCCGGCACGCTTGTTGCTGCTGTCGGTGCGATGACCTCCGCTTCACGCTTCCTGCTCGCTTCCCGGCAGACCGAGATCGCCGAGCTCGAGCAGCTTGCGCGCATGGGCGAGCTGGTTGCGGTGGCGGGCCGTTTCATCCACGCACTGCAGCGCGAACGGGGCGCATCCAGCGTGTTCCTCGGATCCGCCGGATCGCGCTTTGCGTCCCAGCGACGGGCGCAGGTAGCGGAGACGGAGGGCGCCGAGCGCGCGATGCGGTCGCGCTTCGAGGCGCTCGACACCGATCCGCGCGCGCTGTCCGCCGGGTCGCGGCTGTTCAATGGCGTGGCCCTGGTCCTTCACGCCATGGACGGCCTGCCGCGCCTGCGCGACCGCATTGCGGCCCGGGCGATCGCCGCCCCCGAGGCAACGGCCGCCTTCGGCCGGCTGATCGCGGGGCTGCTGTCCGTGGTGTTCGACGCCGCAGACACCGCCACCGACCCGCAGGTCTCCCGCGCGCTGGTCGCCCTGTTCCACTTCATGCAGGGCAAGGAGTTCGCCGGCCAGGAGCGGGCCTTCGGTGCGCGCGTGTTCGCCGCGGGCTACGTCGATGCGACGGGGCAGCAGCAATGGCGGCACCTGGTCGAATCACAGGAGGCCTGCCTGCAGGTGTTCCGCGACTTCTCGGACGCACAGGGCGTCCACGCCGAGCGCGCCAGCCGCGATCCGCGCTGGGCAGCGGACATCGAGCGCCTGCGGCATCTCGGCGGCAGCCTTCGGGGCGAACTGGACCCGAACCTGAGCCAGCCCTGGTGGAATGCCTGCACCTGGCGGATCGACGCGATGAAGGAGGTGGAAGACACCCTGGCCGTGCGACTGCGCGTGCTGTGCGAAGCGCGCATTGCGCAGGCGCGGGAAGAGTTGCGCAACGAGCGCGCCACGCTGGACGCCCTGCTGCAGCGCATGGAACCGCTCGCCACGGGCGCTTCCCCGGCGCTGGGCCCGCAGCTGGAGCGGTCATTGCTTGACATGGCCCAGACCCAGGCCCGCCGGCTGCAGGAGATGGCCGACGAGCTCCAGGCCGTGCGCGCCAGCCTGCAGGAGCGCAAGCTCATCGAACGCGCCAAGGGCGTGCTCATGGCCCACCGTCACATGAGCGAGGACGAAGCCTACAAGGCCCTCCGGCAGATGGCCATGAACCAGAACCGGCGCCTGTCCGATGTGGCCGGCGCACTCCTCACGCTCGCAGGCGTGCTCCCTGGCGGGGCACGCTGACGGTGCGGCGCACTGTTGCAGTGCACAAAAACGCATCTTCCCCCCGCCAGAAGCTGGCACGCATCCTGCAATCCCCTGGGTGACGCGGCCAACGGCGGCCCGCGCCAGACAGACTCAGACAGCGGACAACGGCGTCCTTCCTCGCATGGCCTCGGCCGGCGACGGATGGACGCCGTTCTTGTTTTTTTACTTGCCACAGGAGCCTTCATGTCCAACTCGCCCACCGCGCTCTCCCGTCGTTCCGTCCTGCGGGGTTCCGCCGCCCTCGGCGCCGCCGCCGCTGGCGGGATGTGGCCAGCCATCGCCCGTGCGCAGGGTGCCGCGCCCGAGACCCGCGCCGCAAAGCTCGGCTTCATCGCCCTGACCGACGCCGCCCCGCTGTTCGTCGCCGACGAGAAGGGCTTCTTCAGGAAGCACGGCATGACCGAGGTCGAGGTCCTCAAGCAAAGCTCCTGGGGCACCACCCGCGACAACCTGGTGCTGGGCTCGCGCAGCAACGGCATCGACGGCGCGCACATCCTCACGCCCATGCCCTACCTGATCAGCACCGGGGCCATGACGGCCAACAACGTGCCGGTGCCGATGAACATCCTGGCGCGCCTGAACCTCGGTGGCCAGTGCATCTCCGTGGGCAACGAGTACCAGGACCTGAAGGTCGGACTGGACACGCGCGAGTTCCGCAAGGCGCTGATGGCCAAGCGCGTGAAGACCGGCAAGCCGGTGAATGCGGCCATGACCTTCCCCGGTGGGACCCATGACATGTGGATCCGCTACTGGATGGCGGCAGGCGGCGTGGACCCCAACCGCGACATCAATACCATCGTGGTGCCGCCCGCCCAGATGGTGGCCAACATGAAGGTCGGCAGCATGGAGGCCTTCTGCGTCGGCGAG
>DAIMZU010000360.1:0-4000 GCA_036733845.1 Ramlibacter sp. | reverse complement strand
ACCCCACCGGGTCGTTTCTGGGACATGTTCCGCCCCGAGGACATGCCACTGCCCGCCTCGTACGCGAACGTCGGCGAGCCGCCGCCCCACCTGCGCTGGCTCCAGAAGGAGCGTGATGCAGGCCAGGCGGTCAAGCACACCATGGGCTGCTTCGCGGCGACGCCCCGGGAAGTGCAGGAAGCCATTGCGCTGAACCTCGGCGGCCTGGCCTTCATCGATGAACAGATCGGTCGGGTCCTCGCGGAGTTGAGTGTGCTGGGGCTCGATCGGAACACCGTGGTGGTCTTCACGAGCGACCATGGTGAGTTTGCCGGTGACCACCAGCTTCTCCTCAAGGGGCCTTTGCACTATCGCAGCCTCATCCGCACGCCGCTGCTGTGGCGTGACCCCGACGGCGTTGCAGGGACCTGCGGGGACCTCATCTCCACGCCGGACATCGCATCAACGGTCCTGGAACGTGCGGGCGTCCAGGAATACCACGGCATGCAGGGGCGCTCGTTCCTGCCGCTCGTGCGCGGCGGCTCGATGCCGCCGCGCAGGGCCCTCGTCATCGAGGAGGAGGGCCAGCGAACTTCCTACGGCTTTTCGCGACCGGTGCGCATGCGCACCCTGCTCACGCCGTCGCACCGCCTCAGCGTCTATGACGGGGAGTCCTGGGGCGAGCTCTACGACCGCAAGGCGGACCCGCTCGAGCACCACAACCTCTGGTTCGACGAGGCCATGGCCCCACTGAAGGCCGACCTGCTGGCCCAGCTGGCCTACGAAATGCTGGCGCTGGCAGACACGAGCCCCGCGCCGACGGCCCTGGCTTGAATCTGAAACGACAAGGAGACACCCATGAACATCACCCTCCAGCGGCGTCATTTGCTCATGCTGGGCGCCTGCGCGAGCATCCCCGGCCTGGCCGGTGCCTCGACATGGCCGGAGAAACCTGTTCGCCTGGTGGTGCCCAGCGCGCCGTCCACGCCGGGGGACAATGTCGCACGCGCCTTCAGCGACCTGATGCAGGCGCGGCTGGGACAGCCGCTCGTGGTGGAAAACCGGTCCGGTGCGCAGGGACTCATCGGCCTCGAGGCGGTTGCCAAGGCGGCGCCCGATGGCTACACCTTCGGCTTGCTGAACATCCAGCAGGCGATCATCCCCGCGATGAGGAAGCTGCCTTTTGACCTGAACGCGTCGCTGCAGCCGGTGGTCCAGCTCACCACCGAGGCCACGGTCCTGGTGGTAGGCTCCGCGGTTCCTGCCAACACTGTGTCCGAACTCATCGAACTGGTGCGCAAGTCCCCGGGAAAATTCAGCTACGGATCGTCGGGCAACGGCTCGCCGTCTCACGTGGGCATGGAACTGCTGCGCCGGCAGGCGCAACTGGAGATGATGCACGTGCCATACCGTGCACCCGGCGCGGTCATCAACGACATGGCGGGCGGGCAGTTGCAGATTGCGCTGCTCAACTCGAACCCCGTGCTCCAGGCACTGCCCACGGGCAAGATCCGGGCGCTGGCCGTTTCGTCGGAAAAGCGCCTTGCCAGCCTGCCACAGGTGCCGACGCTCGCCGAAGCGGGCTTCCCGGCCATGGACCTGCGGGGTTGGGTCGGCGTGGTCGGGCCGGCGGGTATCGATGCGGAAATCGTCCGGCGGGTGAATGCCGCGTTCAACGAAGCCTTGCAGGACCGCACGGCCCAGGAGCGCCTGCGCAGGGGCGGCTCTGAACCGGCGGGCGGCACGGTCCGGCAGTTTGCCGATCACATTGCCTCGGAAACCCGCCGCTGGGGCCGTGTCGTCCAGGACGCCAACATCAAGATGGACTAGAAGTCCGCGCCCCTCGCTGGCGCACAGAATGCACCGCTTCCACCTGCGGCACAATCGGCCGGAGTGTGCAGCGTGCGAGAAGGCGAATGGCAACCATCAGACGCAAGGCCTGTGCGGCCCCGCGGACGTCCCCATGAGCGGTCCGTCCCGGGTCTTTGCCATCCTTGACCTGTTCACCCACGAGCGTCCCATCTGGACGCCTGACGAGATCAACGAGGCCTTGGGCTATTCGCGGCCCACGGGCTACCGGTATGTCAAGGAACTGGTGGATGCCGGCATGTTGCGAAAGGTCTCCGCAGGCCGCTACAGCCTGGGCAGCCGGATCATCGAGCTGGACTTCCAGTTGCGGCAGACGGACCCTGTCCTGCTCGCGGCCATGCCCGCCATGCAGCGGCTGGCGGCGCGAAGCGGCTTCGATGCCGTGCTGACGGTGTTGTTCCCCGGGCCGCGCGTCATCGACATCCACCGGGTCGATGCCGACGTGGCCCTCGAACTGGCGTATGGCCGGGGCAGGCCGCGACCTGTGTTTCGCTCGGCGGCGCCGAAGATCCTGCTGGCACACCTGCCTCGCGCACAACTCATGAAAGTCTTCGAGGCACACGCGAAGGAGGTCGCGTCGGCAGGGCTCGGCAATTCATGGGCTGAGTTTCGCGTGGCGCTCGCGGACATCCGAAAGCAGGGCTACTACCGTTCGGCGGGCGAACTCGAGCCGGCGCTCGGCGCCGTGGCTGTTCCGGTCTTCAACGCCGACAACGAGTGCGTGGCCGCACTGGCGCTCGTGGGTCAGGTCGAGCGCGTCGAGGCCCAGGCGGTCCCCACGCTGTTGCGGCACCTGCATGAAGCGACGGCCGCCATCCGAGGCGGGCTTTAGGTCAGGCGGGCCGCGTGGACTGGAACGCCGCGAGCTTCCAGCCGGTCGCTCGCCGGACCCAGGCAGCCGTCACCATGGACACCGCTTTCACGAGCTCGCCGGCGGGTCTCTGGAACTGCAGGTGCAGATCACCTGCGACCAGTGCGACATCACCGATGACCTGCAACGAGGCCGGCTCCAGCCGTACTTCATGGAACTGCGGGCCCGTGCGGACATACTCCGCGAGTTCCCGCCGGTCGTGCCGCACGCCGGTTGCGTGGACATAGGTCAATCCGTCGTCGAGGATCGCCTCGAGTGCCTGCAGGTCGCGGCGCACGAGGGCGGCGGCCCGTGCGGCTTCTGCGGCCAGGACCTCTTGCCCGGCGCTCGTGCAGGCACCATGGAGCGCCGGCGTGCTCACGCGATCTCGTCCCGGATGCCGTTGCGCAGCACGCCGATCGCGTCCACGTCAATTTCAACAATGTCGCCGGGCTTCATGAAAACCTGCGGGGTTCGCTTGTTGCCGACGCCGCCAGGGGTGCCGGTGACGATGACATCGCCTGCTTCCAGAGGGATGAAACTGGAGATATAGGCAATCTGGCGCGGAATGCTGTGGATCATCATGTCCGTGGTTGTGCGCTGCATTTCCTGGCCATTGAGGCGCGTGACCAGGGTCATGTTCTGGTTGGGGCGGATCTCGTCGGCCGTGACCATCCACGGCCCGAAGCCGCCTGTGCGCCAGAAGTTCTTGCCCGCTGTCCACTGGGAGGTGGCGACTTGCCAGTCGCGAACGCTGCCGTCGTTGTAGCAGCTGTAGCCGACGATGTGGTCCCAGGCGTCGGCCTCGCGGATGCGCCGGCCGCCCGTGCCGATCACCACCGCGATCTCGCCCTCGTAGTCGAGGCGGTGAGACTCGGGCGGGCGGATGATGTCCTGGCCGTGTCCGACCTGCGATGCAGGCATGCGCAGGAACAGGGCGGGGCTCTCGGTGATTTCGCGCCCCGTTTCGCGCACATGCTCGCCGTAGTTCAGGCCGATGCACACGATCTTGCCGGGGTTGGGGATGACGGGCAGCAGCGCGAGGTCCGCCAGGCGAAGCGTGGCCGGGTGCTCACGCGACAGGCGCGCAGCCTCCTCGACCAGGCCGCCCGCGATGAGGGCCTTGAGATCGGGTGCGCGCGTGCCGAGCAGCGGCGCAAGGTTCAGAACGTTTTCGCCGACCACTGCGCCGTAGCTGGCGGGGCCACCCGGAAGTTCAAAGCTGATGAGTTTCATGGGACTGTCTTTCGATGGAGAAGGGGAGGGAAGTTCAGGGAATGCGCGAGACGATGTCCTGCGCGG
>DAIMZU010000359.1:0-4005 GCA_036733845.1 Ramlibacter sp. | reverse complement strand
TCGATCCAGGGGCGCCGCTTGGCCGCATCGACCGGGCCCGTCGCGCCCAGGACCAGCACGGGCACGCGGTCCACCCAGGCGTTGAAGATCGCCATGGACGCATGCATCAGGCCCACGTTGCTGTGAACAATGGCAGCCAGCGGCTTCCCTGTGACCTTCGCATAGCCGTGGGCGATCGCGACGGCATGCTCCTCATGGAGCACGACCAGCATCTGCGGATCGATGTTGCCGAGGTGGTTGACGAGGCTGTCGTGCAGACCGCGGAAGCTCGAGCCGGGGTTCAGGAGGACATAGGGGATGTCGAGCGCGCGGATCATCTCCGCGATCGCGTCGCTGGCCCACAGACTGCCGGCGCTGGCGCCGGCGCCCGGTGCGGGGATGTCGCGGCGCAAAGGAATGGCTTGCTTCGAATTCAATGGGTGCTCCGCTCAATCGGCCTTGATGCCCGCGCTCTTGATGACACTTGCCCATCGCGCGGTGTCCTTCTCGACCAGCTTGGTCATCTCCCGCGGCGTGCTCGGCCGCGCATCGATGCCTTGCTCGGCGAGCTTTTCCTTCACCGCAGGCTCCACCAGGACCTTGGTGACATCTTCGTTGATCCGCTTGATCACCGCCGCAGGCGTCCCTGCGGGAGCCGCCAAGCCGAGCCAGATCTCGCTGTCGTACTGGGGCAGGCCCGCCTCGGCCATCGTCGGGACATCGGCCAGCAGGGAGGCGCGCCGGGTGCCGCCCACGGCGAGCGCGCGCAGCTTCCCGGTGCGGATGTGTGGCAGCAGCGAGTTGATGGCGCCGAACTGCAGGTCGACCTGGCCGGCCAGCATGTCCGTGATGGCAGGCGCAGCGCCCTTGTAGGGGATGTGGGTGATGTCGGTGCCCGTCATTGCCTTGAAGAGCTCTGCGGACAGATGCTGCGGGCTGCCGGAGCCCGACGAGGCATAGGTCAGCTTGCCCGGAGCGGCCTTCGCGAGATCCACCAGTTCCTTCACGGTCGTCGCCTTCACGTTCGAGTTCACGACCAGCACGACAGGCACCGCGCCGAGCTGCGTGACCTGGGCGAAGTCGCGCGCGACGACGTACGGCGTGTTGGGCAACAGCACCGGATTGATGGACATGGTGTTGTTGTTGGTGATCAGCAGCTTGTAGCCATCCGCAGGGGCCTTGGCCACGTGGTCGGTCCCGATGCTTCCGGCGGCGCCTGCCTTGTTGTCCACGATGACCGGCTGGTTCCAGATCTGGCTGAGCCGCTGGCCAATCACGCGGGCGATGACGTCGTTGCTACCGCCGGGAGTGAAGGGCACGATGAGGGTGACCGGCTTGGTGGGGTAGTTCTCTTGCGCGATCGCCATGTGGCCGAAGCCTGCGGCGAGCATGGTGGCGGCCGCGAGCAGCGAGCGCCGCGTGGGGCTGGATGGATTCTTCATGGTGTCTCCGGTTGCAGGCAACTACACGTGCCCTAAGAAGAACCGAATGCTAGGAACAAGGTTGATGTGCATCAAGCTTGAATGCGCGGTCAACCTATGACGGAAGCAATCTGGCACGGCAGCCGGCATGGCGAGCTAGGGTCCATCCCGATGTTGATCGATGGTTCAACCGGCGCCGCCCGCTGCCCATGCTGTTCGCGTCAATGGGTTCGCTGTCGGCCCGCGTGGCCAATGGGCCCGGCTTCCATCGCACGTCGCGCGCATTGGCGAAGACGCCGTGCTGCCCTGACCACTGGGCCGCGTGTCCGTGCGGCGCTGAGCAGTGCCCACGGTCTCGCGCATCGGCACGGGGCCGGCGATGGCCCGACTAGCGGCGCGTGGAAATTGGAAGCGCACCGCCGGCGGACGCGCCTGCGTGCCCGTGAATGGCGGGCAGAGGTGGGAGCGCGACCGGATCGCTGACCGGGTCGTTCCATCGGCCGGACATGGGCCATGTCCCGTGTCCGATCGTGCATCGCTCCTTGCCGCGGCAATGGGATCTGTACCCGATGGGATGCTGCGCGCTTCGCCGCGAGGCATTGATCAGCCAATCAATCCGGGTTGGTTCCGATGCCATCCTGGATGGTCTCTGTCAGCGTTCCGCGGCCGCTGGCAAGTCGGCTGAAAAAGCGTCGCACGCCTGCCACAAGCGTTCGATTTTTACCTGAGATATTTACTTAGGTGACTATCTAAAAAGTTAGTCGACTATCTATACTTCCCCGAGCCGGAGGAGCCACGATGAATCCGCGAGTCATCGAGCGATGTGGTCTTTGGTGGGCTGCGCGTGGAACTTTCCCATGAGACGCCAGGCGCAATGTGAAGAAGAGGAAGTGGGGCAAAGCCCCAAGTTCAACGAAGGAGACAACTATGAACGGAATGGCCAAGCATGCGGTTGCATGCGCCGCGCTGCTGTGCGTTTGCGGCGCAGCCAATGCCCAGAGCAGCGTGACCATGTATGGGCGGGTGGATGCCGGGATGGACTCGCCGAGATCGGGGGGCTCGAGTGTCAATCGGCTGGTATCGGGCGGAAGTGCGGGGAGCAACCTGGGTTTTCGCGGCGTGGAGGACTTGGGAGGAGGGCTTGCCGCCGTCTTCCGCCTCGAGATGGGCATCAACCTCGACGACGGCACGCTCGGCCAAGGCGGTCGCGCGTTCGGACGCGAGGCGTCGGTCGGGCTGAGCGACGCGCGGTTCGGCACGTTGCAGATGGGCCGCATTCCCACTCCCTACTACATGGTCCAGAGCAGTGTGGATGCCTTCGTCTGGGAAGGCGCGGGCGGGCTGTTCGCGCTCACCCGGAACATCAGCCCGACCACGCAGCGCCAGGTGCTGCCGATGGGCGTGTCGGCGCGGCAGGACAACGCGGTCAACTACGTGTCGCCGCGCTGGGGCGGCATCGAGTTCCGTGGCCAGTACTCGTTCGGTGAGAATTCGGCGACGATCGGACGCGGGTACGGCGCATCCGCGCGATACCAAGCCGGCGGCTTCGACCTCAACGCTGGCTTCCAGCGGCAGGAGGGACCGGACGACGCCGCGGGCAAGGTCTCGGCGATGGTGCTCGGTGGCTCGTACGACGCCCGCTTCGCCAAGTTTTTCATGGGCATGACGGTGGAGAAGAATTCCTGCGTGACCTGCACCGGAGCCATCGCGCGGCTCCCGGGTGCCTCGACGAGCGAGTTCAGGCTGACCAACGTCGGCGTGCGCGTGCCTTTCGGGCAATTCACGGCCATTGCCCAGTTCACCCGCGTCAACGACAGGTCGGACTACACGGCGTTGACGGGCAACCGGGACGCGAACTGGATTGCACTCGGCGGCGACTACGACCTGTCGAAGAGGACGCGCCTGTACTTCGGCGTGGGACAGATCAGCAACAAGAACGGCTCGCAGTACGTGCTGGGCACCGGCATTGCGCAGGCGCCGGCCACGCTGGTCGGCTCGGCCAGCGGCAGTTCCCGGAACATCTACATGGGGGTCCGGCACAACTTCTGATGATGGCGACCGGCGCCGCGTCGCCGCAGCTCCGCGACGGGCTGCGGTGGCAGGACGCCGGGACCCTTTTGCATTGTTATCTCCAAGGTTTGGTGCCGGGGCAACCCGGCGCCTTTTTTTGCGCACGGGTACCTGCCCGCGGAACGCTCCGAGAAGGTGGGCAAGGGCATTGCCCACTGCGCAAGTCCGGGCCCACCGCCCGGCGCGGGCGGCAGAAGGCACTGCGCTCAGCGTGGTGCGCCGAGCGGCCCGAAGGCCGCTTGAAGCTGCGCCTCGGAGCGGCCGCGCCGCTCTGATCGGCTCGCGCGTTGGCGTGCTGCGCCCGCGCCGCGGCTGAGGGCCCGTCGCTTCGCCGGTGCAGTCAGCGAACATGGGCTCTCCCGGAACGCTGGTCCCCGGCACCGTCGCATGCGCAGGCGCGCACCGCACCGCCCGCGCCACCCAGGCTTTGAGCGACGCCGGCGCCTTCTCGAGTTGGACCTCTCATTGCGCGTCGGCCAGGTGCTCAGCGATGCGGATGCGCTCGCCCGCTGCCAGGCAAGCGCGGCGGGCAAGG
>DAIMZU010000358.1:0-4011 GCA_036733845.1 Ramlibacter sp. | reverse complement strand
ATGTAGACGCACACGATGGCCGCCAGCACCAGCCAAAGCTGGTTGGCCAGCGAGGCCTCGTAGGCGCTGGAGGCGCCGGTGAACACCAGGCTCACGCCCGCGGGTAGGCCCGCCTGCGCCGCCGCTTCGCGGATCGCGGCGACGGCACGGCCCAGGGACACCCCGGGCGCCGGCTCGAAGCCGACCGTGGCTGCGGGAAACTGGGCCACCCGCGTGACCTGCAGCGGCGCCCGCTGCTCGTCGACGCGCGCCACGGCGGACAGCGGGGTCGGCTGGCCGCCGGCGGTGCGCAGCTGGACCTGGGCGATCCGCCCGGCCGCTTACGCCGCCGCGCCCGCGCCGGCATCCGCCGACTCCAGCACCACCCGATACTGGTTGGTCTCGGTGAACAGCGTCGACACGATGCGCTGGCCGAAGGTGCTGTAGAGGGCCTCGTCGATCGCCGCGGCGGTGATGCCGAGGCGGGCCGCGCTGTCGCGGTCGATGTCCACCACAAGGGCCGGCCCCGTGACACCCGCATCCGTGACCACCGTCCGCAGTTCGGGCAGCGTCCGCAGTCGCTCGACGAGCTGCAGCGCCGCCTGCGTCACCTGCCCGGTGTCGGCCGCCTCGAGCGACAGTCGGTAGGGCGTGGGGCCGGACTCGGCGTCGATGGTCAGGTCCTGCACGGGCTGCAGCTGCAGCGCCACGCCATCCACCCCTGCGGCCGTCCGGCCCAGCCGCTCCAGGATGGCCTGCAGGTCGCCGGTCCCGCGGTGCAGCCCCACCAGCAACCGGCCGGTGTGCATCAGGGTATTGTTCACGCCGTCCACGCCCACGAAGCTGGTGACCGAGGCCACCGCGGCGTCGGCCAGCATCCCGCGGGCAACCTCTTCCTGCAGACGCGCCATGCGGGCATAGGAGGCACCCTCCTGCGCCTGCACCCGCACCTGTACCAGTCCGGTGTTCTGCTGCGGGAACAGGCCCTTGGGAATCCAGACCCACATCAGGGCGGTGAGCCCGAGCGTGGCGACGGCCACGGCAAGCGTCAGCGGCTGGTGGTCGAGCACCCAGCCCAGCCCGCGGTCGTACAGCCGCACAAGGCGGCCGGTGCGCTGCCCGGCGTGCTCCACCGGCGCGCGCAGCCAGCGCGCGGAGAGCATGGGCACGAGGGTCAGCGACACCACCGCCGAGATCAGGATGGTGATCGCCAGCGTGACTGCGAACTCGCGGAACAGCCGTCCGACCACGTCGCCCATGAACAGCAGCGGAATGAGCACCGCCACCAGCGAGACGGTGAGGGTCAGGATGGTGAATCCCACCTGGGCGGCGCCGTCGAGCGCCGCCTCGAAGGGCCGCTTGCCCTGCTCCAGGTGCCGGCTGATGTTCTCGATGACCACGATGGCGTCGTCGACGACGAAGCCGGTGGCGATGGTCAGCGCCATCAGCGTGAGGTTGTTCAGGCTGTAGCCGAGCAGGTACATCGCCCCGCAGGTTCCGATGAGCGAGATCGGAACCGCCAGGCTGGCCACCAGGGTCCCGCGCAGGCTGCCCAGGAACGCGAAGATCACCAGCACCACCAGTGCCACCGCCACCAGCAGTTCGATCTGCACATGCCGCACCGACGCCCGGATGCCGGTCGTCCGGTCGGCCAGCACCTCGATGCGCACCGCCTCGGGCAGGCCGGCGGTCAGTTCGGGCAGCCGCTCGCGGATCGCGTCCACGGTCGCGATCACGTTGGCGCCCGGCTGCCGCTGGACGTTCAGGACGATGGCCGGCGCGAGCACCGGCCCGGCCTGGCCGTCCTGCGCGGCCTTGCCGGCCCAGGCGCCGAGGCGGAGGTCCTCGGCACTGTCCGTCACCGTGGCGACATGGCGCAGGCGCACGGGCGCCCCGTCCCGCCATGCCAGCACCAGGTCGAGGTAGTCCTCGGCGCGCACGAGCTGGTCGTTGCTGTTGATGGTCCAGGCGCGCGCGGGTCCGTCGATACTGCCCTTGGCCCCGCTCGAGTTGGCCGCCGTCACCGCGCTGCGCACGGACTCCAGCGTGAGGCCATAGGCAGCCAGCGCGCGGGTGTCCGCCTGGATGCGCACGGCGGGGCGCTGCCCGCCCAGGAGGCTCACCAGCCCGACCCCCGGCACCTGGCTGATCCGCAGCGCCAGTCGGGTGTCCACGAGGTTGCGCACTTCGGTCAGCGGCAGCGTGTCGGAGCTCACGGCCAGCGTGAGGATGGGCGCATCGGCCGGGTTCACCTTGGCGTACACCGGCGGCGCGGGCAGGTCGGCCGGCAGCAGCGATCCGCCGGCGTTGATCGCCGCCTGCACCTGCTGCTCGGCGACGTCCAGGGGCAGGCCGAGGGCAAACTGCAGCGTCACCACGGACACGCCGGATGCGCTGGTCGAGACCAGGCGCGCCAGCCCCGGCATCTGGCCGAACTGCCGCTCCAGCGGCGCGGTGACCACCTGGGCCATCACCTGCGCGCTCGCGCCGGGGTACCGGGTCTGCACCTGGATGGTGGGGTAGTCGACCTGGGGCAGCGCCGACAGGGGCAGCAGGCGCAGCCCGGCCAGGCCGGCCAGCACGATGGCCAGCATCAGCAGGCCGGTGGCGACCGGCCGCAGGATGAACAGGCGGGAGGGACTCACGGTGGGCTTCTCGGGCGCGCCCCCGTGGCCTGCGGGGCGGCATCGCCGCCGCCCCGGGCGGCTGCCGGGGGACGGCCGGACGCTGCCGCGGCGCCGCCCTGCCCCGGCAGCGTCACCCTGGCGCCATCCCGCAGCCGGTCCGCCCCCTCGGTCACCACGCGCTCGCCCACGCGAAGCCCGTCGACCACCTGCACCATCTCCGCGGTGGCGTGGCCGCGTCGCACCGGCCGCAGGGACACCGTGCTGTCCTCGCGGACCACGAACACCTGGTCGCCCTGCTGTCCGGCCCTCAAGGCCGCCGGAGGCACGACGACCGCGCCCTCGATGGTGCGCAACTGAAGCCGCGCGTTCACGAACTGGCTGGGGAACAGGGTGCCGCCGTCATTGCTGAAGCGCGCCTTCGCGCGCACGGTGCCCGTCTGCACATCCACCTGATTGTCGAACGCCAGCAGCGTGCCGGTCGCGAGGACCTGCGCACGCGTGCGGTCCAGTGCCTGCACCGGCCGGCGCGACGCCACCGCCTCGGCCAGGTCGCCGACGCGGTCCTGCGGCACGGCGAAGCTCACGTCCACCGGCCGGACCTGCGCGATCACGGCCACGCCGTCGGCGTCGCCGGGCGTGATGACATTGCCCGCATCGACCGGCCGCAGCCCCACCCGGCCCGCGATCGGCGCCAGCACGCGGGTGTGGGACAGGTTCAGCCGGGCGGTGTCCTCGGCGGCCCGGCTCACGAGGAGGCTCGCCTCGAGCTGTCGCACCAGCGCCGCCTGGGAGTCGACCTCCTGCCGCGCGATCGAGTCCTGCTGGAGCAGGGTCCGGAAGCGCTGCAGGGTCACGCGGGCGGCCTCGAGCTGGGCCTCCTCGCGCATGCGCTGGCCCTGCGCCTGCTGAAGGGCCATCTGGAAGGGCCGTGGATCGATCGTGGCGAGCAACTGCCCGCGGACGACCTCCTGGCCCTCGCGGTAATGCACCTCCTGCAGCACGCCACCGACCTGCGGCTGCACGCGGACGACCGCCGCGGGTACGACGGTGCCCAGCGCTTCGAGGTTCACGGGGATGTCCGCGCGCTCGGCCACCGCCACGCCCACGCTGGTGGGCGGCAGCGCCCGCGGACCGCCGCCTGCGGCGCCGGTCCCGCGCGCTGCCTGTCCCGGCTGCGCTGGCGGCGGGCGCTGAGTGAGGTACCAGGCCAGTGCGCCGACCGCCAGCACCACGAACAGCGCAACCAGCGTGCCGATGATCGAGGCGCGGCGGCTGACGGGTCGCGCCGCCGGGGACGCCGGCGGGTGCCGGGCTGGAGGCGGACCCGCCGCGTCGCCCCGGTCCATCACTGGTCCGCCAGCGGCTCGCGGGCCCGCATCTTGGCCGCGATGTACTGCCCGTGCGG
>DAIMZU010000357.1:0-4017 GCA_036733845.1 Ramlibacter sp. | reverse complement strand
GACACCTGCCATGAACCGACGCCCACCCCGGACCACCACCGCCCCGCGTGCGACCGCTCCCGACCCGGTCGGCGTGGTCGGCCTGGGCATCATGGGCTCGTCCATCTCGGCCAACCTCGTCAAGGCCGGCTTCACCGTGCACGGCACCGACCCGGTGGCGCAGGCCCGCACGCGTTTGAAGAAGGCTGGCGGCAAGCCCTGTGCGAGCGTCGCGGAGGTCGCGGCCCAGTGCCGCTGGATGGTCCTGTCGCTGCCCAGCGAGGCGGCACTCGCTGCGGTGAGCGACGAACTCGCCCGAAGCGGCCTGCGCGGTACCGTGGTCGCGGAGACCAGCACGCTTCCCGAGGCGGCGAAGGAGGCGGCACGTCAGCGGCTGGCACCGGCCGGCATCACCCTCCTCGACTGCCCGCTGTCGGGTACCGGTGCGCAGGCCATCACCGGCGACCTCGCGGTGTACGCCAGCGGTGACCGGCGCGCCATCGAGTCCATGGCCGCCGTGTTCGCGGGCTTTGCCAGGGTGCGCTACGACGTTGGCGACTTCGGCAGCGGCATGCGCATGAAACTGGTCGCGAACCTGCTGGTGGCGATCCACAACGTCTCGGCGGCCGAGGCCATCGCCCTGGGGGTGCGCAGCGGGCTGGATGCATCACAGATCGTCAAGGTCGTGTCCGATGGCGCGGGCGGCTCGCGCATGCTGCAGGTGCGCGGTCCGCTCATGGCCGAGCGCACCTGGACCGAAACCGTGACCATGAAGGTCTCGACCTGGCAGAAGGACATGCGCCTGATTGCCGAGGCGCTGGCGGCCACCGGCACGCCCGCGCCGCTGTTCGCCGCGACCGAGCCGGTCTACAACGCGGCGATCGGGCTGGGCCATGGGGCGCACGACACCGCCTCGGTGTACTCGGTGCTCGAGCACATGATGGGCGCGGCGGGCGCCTCCCGAACGGCTGCTCGTGCGGCGACGCCGAAGCGAAAGGCCGCTGCGGCGCCGAAGGCTCAGCGTGGACGCGACGGGCTGGCCGCCAGGGCGAGGGCCTCGGGCGCATAGCGCTCCACCAGGCCGGGGTAGACGGCGCGCGCCCCGGCCAGGAAGCCGTCGATCACGAAACCGATGCGGGTCATGAAGTCGACGTTGATGCGCGTCTGGTAGACGTGCTGGCGGATGGCGGAATAGAAGATGCCGCCGTGCAGGTTCCACACGTACTCGATCTCTTCTTCGCTGACGGGCGCCCCGTGGTCGGCCAGGCCGCACTCGTGGCGCAGTTCACGGCAGAACACCGGCATCAGCTGGCCGCGCACGCGCCGCAGGTAGCGACGGTTCAACTCCGGCCGCGACAGGCCGGCGAACATGTAGATGCGGATCCAGTCGGGCTGGTAGGTGGCCGTCGCGTACGCGTCATAGAACGCGAGCAGGCGCGCGCGCAGGGGCGTCGAACGGTCCTCCAGCAGGGGAATCCACGCCGGGTTCCAGCGCCCTTCGAACACGGTCTCGTAGACCCGCTCGACCAGCACCTGCTTGCTCTCGAAATAGCGGTACAGCAGCGGCTGTGTGATGCCCAGCCGCTTGGACAGCTCGCGCGTCTGCCCCGTGAACCCCACCTCGGCGAAATAGGCGATGGCGCCATCGAGGATCTGGCGCTCGCGGTCCGCCGGCGCCAGCCGGACGCGCGCCGGCCGAACCTCTTCGTCCGTGGGGGTGGGGCTGGATCGCCGCTTGCGGAGTGTCAACGTGGATGCGTCAGTTTTCGCCCTTGATGCCGTTGTCGGCCACGAGCTTGGCGTACTTGGCGACTTCGTCGCGCATGAAGCCGCGGAACTCGTCCTGGCTGGTGGCCATGGCCTCGACACCCAGGCCCGCGAACTTTTCCTTGAGGTCCGGGTCCGCCATGACCTTGGTGAGGGCCTGATTGTAGGCCTGCACGATGGGCGCGGGCGTGCCGGCGGGCAGGTACACCCCCCACCAGTTCACCGCGACCAGGCCTGGCAGGCCCGCCTCGGCGAAGGTGGGGATGTCGGGGAACAGGCGCGAGCGCTGCGCGCTGGTGATGGCCAGCGGACGCAGGCGGTTGCTCTTGATGAACTGCGACACCGGCAGGGCGTCGGACACCATCATCGTGATCTGTCCACCCAGCAGGTCATTGACCGCCTGGCCGCCGCCCTTGTACGGAACGGCCACGAGCTTCACGCCGGCCTGGCGCATGATGAGTTCGCCGCCGAGATGCGACATGCTGCCCGGGCCGCTGGTGCCGAAGTCGATCTTGCCGGGGTTGGCGCGCGCGGCGGCCAGCAGGTCCTGCAGCGTGCGGTGCGGCGAGTTGGCCGGCACCACCAGGATGTTGGCGCCCTGCGCGATCAGGGACACCGGCACGAAGTCCTTGTCCATGTTGTAGGGCACCTTCGAGATCAGCGGATTGACCGCCGCGGGGCCGAGGTTGCCGATCACGAAGGTGTAGCCGTCGGCGGGCTGCCGGGCGGTGAACTCCATGCCGATGGAACCCGCCGCTCCGGGACGGCTTTCGATGATCACCGGCTGGCCCCAGTGCTCGCTGAGCTTCTGGGCCATGATCCGCGCCATGAGGTCGGAACTGCCGCCCACCGGGTAGGTGACCACGAGCCGGATGGGCCGCGCGGGAAAGTTCTGCGCCTGCGCCAGGCCGGGCAGCAGACTCGAGCCGGCCATGGCCAGCATGGCGCCGCTGAAAGCGCGACGGGTCGTACGGGATCGGGTCATCGGTAGCTCTCCTTTGGATGTGGACATGCGCACGGGCCGGTCGCCAGCAAGGGGCCGCACTGGCATGTGGTCCCAATTTACGTTATCGTTTGCTAAACAACCTAGAGACTTTCCCTCATGTTCACGAACGCAGCCCGCGACCCACTCGCCGGGCGGATTCCCATCACCCTGCTCACCGGCTTCCTGGGCGCGGGCAAGACGACGCTGCTGTCGCGCCTGGTGCGCCACCCGGACATGGCCCGCGCGGCGGTCGTGATCAACGAAATGGGCGAGATCGGCATCGACCACGATTTGGTCACCATGTCTTCCGAGAACATCGCGCTGCTGGCCAACGGGTGCATCTGCTGCTCGGTGCGCACCGCCCTGCAGGAAACCCTGCGCGAGCTCTTCGGCCAGCGCCGCGCCGGGCAGATCCCCGACTTCGACCGCGTGATCATCGAGACCACCGGCATGGCCGATCCCGCCCCGGTGGTGCAGACGCTCTCCAGCGACACCATGCTGGCCGCCCACTTTCGCCTCGACGGACTGGTGACGCTGGTGGATGCGGTGAACGCGCCGACGCAACTGGCCAACCATCCGGAAGCCGTCAAGCAGATCGCGCTGGCTGACCGCGTGATGATCACCAAGTCCGACATCGCCCCGCCGGAGCGCGTGGCCGAAGTGGAAGCGGCGGTCGCGGCGATCAACCCCGGTGCGCGCGTGTCCCGGATCGTGCGCGGGGAGGTCGAGCCCTCCGAGCTGACCGGACTGGCGCTGACCAGCGCGCGCGCGGGTCCGGCGACGCTGAGCTTCCTGGGGGAGCCGCTGCAGGGGGAAGGCAGCGGCGGTGAGCGGCGGCTCGGTGAGCGCAAGGGACTGCACGACAGCGGCATCCGGACGTTGTCACTGCGCTTCCCACGTCCCTTCACCTGGGCGGCCTTCTCCAGCGCCATGGAACTGCTGGCGACGCTTCGCGGGCCGGACATGCTGCGGGTCAAGGGGATCGTGAACGTGGAAGGCCAGCCCGTGGTGGTGCAGGGCGTGCAGCACATCTTCCACGAACCGGTGCACCTCGACCGCTGGCCCAGCGAAGACCACGACACCCGGCTGGTGTTCATCACCCGCAACATCGAAGCCGAGACCATCCGCAACCTGATGAATGCGGTTGCGGCCGCCGCCGCCTGAGGCAAACCCGGCCGCCCTGCCGGTCGCGCTCATGGTTTGCCTGCTTGACGAGCCCCCGGATTCGCAAGTTATCATAAGATAAACAACCACCCGGCAACCGGACGCCGGAACCCCAGGAGACC
>DAIMZU010000356.1:0-4026 GCA_036733845.1 Ramlibacter sp. | reverse complement strand
GTCCATCGGCGTGCGCCTGCTCCTGCCCGAACAGTTCGACCAGCAGCAGGTGCAGGAACTCGACGGACTCAACCTTGATCGGCTGGACATTGAATGCACCCAGTACAGCCCGGACCCGAGCCTGCTCACCGCCGCCTTCGACGAGAAACCGGTGGAGGAAGTCCTGGTCAGCCATCTGCTCAAGAGCAACTGTCTCGTGACCGGACAGCCGGACTGGGGCAGCGTGCAGATTCGCTACAGCGGGCCGCAGATCGACCAGGGGCAGCTATTGCGTTACCTGGTGAGTTTTCGGAACCACAATGAATTCCATGAACAGTGCGTGGAGCGCGTGTTCATGGACATTCGGGAGCGGTGCCGGCCGGTGAAGCTGGCGGTTTACGCCAGGTACACCCGGAGGGGTGGGGTGGACATCAATCCGTTCAGGACGAGCCACCCCGGGGGGGTGCCGGGGAATGTGAGGACTGCGAGGCAGTAGGCCGCCGTTCTACCGCCCCGGCAAACTCCATCGAGTTGCCGCCTTCTCGGCTCAGACGCAACGCCCAAGTGTCCGCTCGTCGCCCGAGCCAAACCGCCTGTCGAGCTTGAGCGTCAGCTTAGCCTCAGCAATTGATAATGGTTACAACTAGGAGTAGCCATGCTGATTCGGCGAGAACGCGGGTTCACGCTCATTGAACTGATCATTGCTGTGGCAGTGATCGGCATCCTCGTCACGATCGCCATGCCCACTTATCAGGAGTTCATCCAGAGAGGGCGGCGCGCGGACGCGCAGGCTTTCATGATGGAAGTGGGGGCGCGGCAGCAGCACTGGCTCGTTGACCGCCGCGCCTATGCAGGCACCATCGCGGCGTTGGGTGTCACTCCTCCCGCGGGTTTATCGAACTTCTATCTGGTCGAAATGGACCCCCCGGTCAACACAGGAACTGCGCCTCCCACGTTCGAGATCGTCGCTACGCCAATAGGCGCGCAGGCGTCCGATAAGTGTGGCGTTCTGAGGCTGGATCAGGCAGGAACAAAAAGGGCCGATGGCGTAGGGAGTTGCTGGTGATTTCCCGCTGCGGTGCAAGGAGCCTTCGCGCGCGGGGTTTTACGCTCATCGAAGCCATGGTGGTCGTCGCGCTGATCACCATCGTATCGACGCTTGCTGCCCCGAGTTTCGGCTCGCTGATTGGCACAATGAGGGCGCGGACTGCAGCTTCGGATCTGGTCCTCGACCTGACGCTCGCGCGCTCCGAGGCCATCAAGCGAAACGCGGACGTCCTGGTGGCTCCGGTGACGGCAGGTGACTGGTCGGGCGGCTGGCAGGTCACTTCCGCCGGAACTGTTCTCAAAACACGGCCAGCCTCAGGAGTAGTCACATTCACCGGGTTGGCAGGCGGGTTGACGTTTCAATCCAACGGACGGACCGGCAACATCGCTGAAAACGCGACTTGGACAGTCGCGTCTCCATCAGCCGGTGCGACGCCAAGGTGCATCATCGTAGGGCCGACAGGCTCTGCGCGCGCAAAAGCGGGAGCTTGCGTATGAAGCGGACGCCAATTCGACGCACCCAAGGCGGTTTTACCCTCGTCGAGATTCTGGTCGCATTGCTGATCACCGCATTCGGCTTACTCGGGTTTGCTGGACTTGTCAGCAAAGCGACCACGCTGACTGCTGATTCGACGCAGCGCGCCCGAGGCGCAATGCTGCTCGAGGATATGGCGCAAAGAATCCTGAGCAACAAGACAAACGCGGCCGCGTATGCTGATTTGTCAGTGCTCGGTGAATCCACCACGGCGTGTAACGATGGTGCGTCTCTCGTGAACCGGGATCGTTGTGAGTGGAACAATCTTTTGGCTGGGGCGAGCGATGGATCTGCACAAGGGTTTCTAGGCTTTCGGGGGTGCATACGGCGCCCAGATCCTACTCAGCCTGTCTACGTAGTGACTGTTGCCTGGGGTGCGCTTACCCCGGGTGAGCCTCCTGTTGACGGATGTGCTGTGGGCGTCTTTGGTTCGGACAATGTGTTCCGCCGAGTCGTTCGCAAGCAAATTCGAATCGCAAACCTGACCGCTTGACCCCAGGCGCAGCATGAACATGTCGAGCTACAAGAAGGGCGACTCGCGTGGCTTCACCCTTGTCGAGGTGATGGTTGCGCTTGCCGTTGGAACGGTCCTGCTCCTGGGTTTGATGATCCTGTTCGCATCGAATTCGCGCAACCAGGGGGAGTTGGAGCGAGGTCTGCGACAGATTGAAAATGCCAGGTTTTCCCTCGATGTTCTCTCAGAGGACCTGCTGCACGCCGGTTACTACTCGGATTTGAACCCCGGGTCGTTTTCCGCCCTCACGTATACCACTCCGACTGTCTGCCCTTCGAACCTTGCAGAATTGGGCTGGAACTTCAATGCGTCCCCAGTTGTCCTGCCTGTTCCCGTTCAAGGGATCGACGCTGCGACATCTGCGCCCTGCCTGCTCAACCGCTTGCCGAACACTCAGGCATTGGCAATCCATCGCGCTGAAACGGGGGCTCCCATCACAACGGCTGCCCTCACGGCAGGCGGTGCTGTTCAAGATCTTTATGTCCAGATATCCCGCTGCGGCAGTGACCCGCGCCGAGCCGTCGTGTCGTCTTCGGTCGGCGATTTCACGTTGCGTTTGCCAGATTGTTCTGCCGCGAACGATGCGCTTCGGCGTGTGGTCCACCGCGTTTACTTCGTGGCGTCATGCAACCGTTGTGGTGCTTCTTCCGACGGAATTCCGACGCTCAAGCGCGTCGAGTGGCGCGATGGCAGATTGGTGACCACCACAATTTCTGAGGGCGTGGAGAACCTGCAGCTCGAATTCGGCTTCGATGTGAATGCGGATGGCCAGGCAGACGTCCTGGACCTCAACACCAACGGAGTCCCGGATCGTGCCTATGTGACCTTGGGAGCGCGTGCCCCGCTGGCGGGCACGCTCAATTGGCAGGATGCTGTGGGTGCCCGGGTCCATATGCTTGTCCGGAGCGCGGAGCGCACCGCCGGACATACCGATGGCCGAACCTTTGCTCTTGGCCCGGACGTCAGTGTCGTTGCGCCTGCAGACGGCCACAAACGGACCTTGGTGTCCGCGACAGTCAGGCTGACGAACGTCGGCGGCCGAAGGGAGTAGGGCATGAATGTCTCTTGCGCACCAAGGAAGCAACGAGGTTCGGTTCTGCTCGTGGCCCTCATCTTCCTGGTCCTTTTCACGCTGCTGGCGATCACCACCTTCAGAGGGTCGAGTACGACAGTGCAAGCGATCGGGAACATGCAGTGGAGGTCAGAGGCCGTCGCGGCGGCGAACAATGCCATCGACGCCTTGCTAAGTGATCCCCTGACTTTCACGATGGCGCCCCAAGACGCGTTCGTATTCAACTACGACGTCAATGGTGATGGCAGCGGGGACATCGCCGTCAGGTACGTTCCGGATGGTCGGGCAGGACCCCGCTGCATTCGCTTCGAGCCGATTCCGACTAATCAGTTGAATCCACAGAATCCCCAGGATTTACAGTGTTTTGGCAGTGGCACTGCTGCCAATCCAGGTATTGCGATTGAAACCGAGGTGACAAACGCGCAAGGGCAGGTCACTGGGGTGATCAGCGAATCCATTGCGCAGTATCCGCCGCTTTGCGCCAACACCGAGTGGTCCTTGGCGTTGCGTGCTTCAGACCTCGTGACGAACACCTCGGTGGATGTCGTGCAAGGCGTGGGGGTGAGGGTATCCACAACGACTGTGGATGAGTGTGATTGAGTCGATGTGTCCAGGAAAATCTATGTTCTCTAGCATCAAGACGCACTGCAGTCGAATTACTGCCGTCACGCTACTAACACTGTCGATGTCTGGGTGGGCTGCGGACATAGATATCTACGGGCCCCGTGGCGGGGGCGCCGGAGCGTCCAATGTTCTGTTCTTCCTCGATAATTCCGCAAACTGGTCAAGGCAAGCGCAGGCTTGGTACCCCGGCAGCGTCTGGCAAAAATGTGTTGTCAAATACGGTAGTCCAACAGCCCCTGACGCACTGTTGTGCAG
>DAIMZU010000355.1:0-4029 GCA_036733845.1 Ramlibacter sp. | reverse complement strand
GTTGCGGCTGCTGGATACCCAGGCCGAGGCCGTCCTGGACGCCTTCACCGAAGTGGCGGCCACTGTCACCGGCCTGCCGATGGCCCTGATCTCCCTCATCGACGACGACCGTCAGTGGTTCAAGTCGGCGGTTGGCCTGCCCCAGGGCGGGCAGACGCCCCGCGACGTGTCGTTCTGTGCCCATGCAGTGGCCGGCGGCGATGGCCTGTTCGAGGTCGAGGATGCGCTGCAGGATCCCCGCTTCGCGGACAATCCCGCCGTTCTCGGTCCTCCGGGCGTGCGGCACTACGCCGGCATGCCCCTGGTGATGCCCGGTGGCGAGCGGATCGGCACCTTGTGCGTGGTCGACACCCAGCCGGGTCGGCTCGAGGCGCGGCACCGTACCGTGCTGGAGAAGCTCGCCCGCAACGTCGTCGCGGTGCTGCTGCTGCGCGAGAGCGAGCACGACCTGGGCGACCGCCTCGACTCCGAGCGCAGCCTGCGCGAGAGCGAGCGCGAAGCCCGCGAAGCGCTCGAGGACAGCCACCGCCGCAAGGACGAGTTCCTGGCCATGCTGGCGCATGAGCTGCGCAACCCGCTGGCCCCGATCAGCACGGCCGCCCAGATCCTGCGCCTGTCCCCCACGGACCCGCAGAAGGTCTGCCGCTCCGCCGAGCTGATCTCCCGCCAGGTGGGTCACATGACTTCGCTCGTCGACGATCTGCTCGACGTCTCGCGCGTGACCCGGGGACTGGTGCAGCTCGAACGCGAGCCGGTCGACCTGCGCGAAGTGGTCGAGGCAGCCCTTGAACAGTCGCGCAGCGGCATCGAGGCACGCCGGCATGAACTGGTCCTGCGGCTTCCGAACACCCCGCTGGTGGTGAACGGTGACCGGGTCAGGCTCACCCAGGTGGTGGCCAACCTGCTGAACAATGCGGCCAAGTACACCCCGCCCGGCGGCCTCATCGCCGTCAGCCTGGAGGCCCGCGACGGTGGGGCGGCCTTGCACGTGCAGGACAACGGGACCGGCATCGACCCGCAGCTGCTGCCGCAGGTGTTCGACCTTTTCACCCAGGGCAGCCGCGCACTCGACCGTTCGCAAGGCGGACTCGGGCTGGGGCTGGCGCTCGCGCGCAGCATCGCGCGGCTCCACGGCGGCGACGTGGCCGCCAGCAGCGAAGGCTCGGGCCTGGGCAGCCGCTTCACCCTGGCGCTGCCGCTGATCGAGCAGCCGCCCGCTGCCGCTCCCGTGCCGGTCGCACCGCCACCGCGCAGTGCCGGCGCCCTGGAGGTCATGGTCGTGGACGACAACCACGACGCGGCCGAGCTGATCGGCGTCTGGCTCGAGTCCCATGGCCACCGGGCCGCGGTGTACTTCGACCCGGCCGATGCCCTGGACGCCGCGCTGCGCGAACCGGCCGACGTGTACGTTCTCGACATCGGCCTGCCGGGCATGGACGGCTACGAGCTCGCCCGCCGCCTGCGGGCCAGCCCGCGCAATCGCAAGGCCACGCTCATCGCCCTGACCGGCTACGGCCAGGCCACCGACATCGCCCGTTCGCGCGAGGCTGGCTTCGATTTCCATTTCGTCAAACCCATGGACCCCCAACGCCTGGCGGTCCTGGTGGCGCAGCTTGCACCGCGGCCCACCGCGCAGCACCACTGACCTGTTTACCTGTTTCATGCCTGCTCTTTTCGATCGATTCACCCGCACGCGCGCGCCATCGGGCGCCGACTCCGAACCCCCGCCGCAGGGCACAGTCTCCCAGGATGCGGTGCTGGACGGCCTCCCCTTCGCGGTTGCCGTGCTCGACGCCGGCGAGAAGCTGGTCGCCTGCAACGCGGCGCTGCGGCGACTCCTCGCGATCGACGACGCCATGCTGCGTTCGCAGCCCGACCTGTCCGCACTGGTGGCCTGGTCCCGCCGGGGCGGCGCGCCCGACACCGGCCTGCAGCTGACGGACGGGCGGCCCGAAGGGGGCCCGCGCCGCGTCGAACGGCGGCTCCCGGGCGCGGTCGAAGCCGAGGTCTTCGCAGCGCCGCTGTCCGGCGGCGGCGTGGTGCTGACGCTGCAGGACGTGACCGCGCAACGGCAGTTGCAGGCGCAGTCGCGGGTGGCCGAAGCTGCCGCGCAAAAGGCCCAGGAAGAAGCCCGACTGGCCGTTGCCGCGCGCAACCAGTTCGCCTTCAACATGGCCCATGAGCTTCGCACGCCCATGAACGGCATCCTGGGCATGCTGCAGGCCATGGAGGCGAGCGACCTGGACGCGGCCCAGCGCGAATCCCTGGCGCGGGCCCAGGCGGCTGCGCGGTCACTCACCACCGTGATGGGCAACGTCATCGACTTCGCAACGATGGAGTCGGGTGACGTGACGCTCCATCCGCGGCCCTTCGACGTGGAGGACATGCTGCGCGACCTGGCGGATGCCCTGGGCACCGCCCTGGGCGACAAGCCGCTCGAGTTCGCCTTCGACATCGACCCGCAGCTTCCGCGGCGGCTGGTCGCCGACGACCAGCGCCTGCGGCAGGTGCTGGTGAACCTGGCGGGTAACGCGATCAAGTTCACCCGCGAAGGCGGCGTGGTGCTGCGCCTCGGCCTCGTCGAGCGCACTCCCAAGGGCCTGGTGCTGGAGGCCAGCGTCACCGACACCGGCGTCGGCGTGGCGCCCGACCAGCTCGAAGCCGTCCTCAAGGGCGTGGGCCAGGTCGATACGGACACCCGCCGGCGCTTCGGCGGGAACGGCCTCGGGCTGGCCGTCTGCCGGCACCTGCTCACGTTGATGGGGACCCGGCTCGAAGGCCGCAGCACGCCAGGCCAGGGCAGCGTGTTCAGCTTCCGCCTGCCGGTCGGCGCCGATGGCGCCGGTGGGGTGGCGCCCGTGGCTGACGCCCGCCTTCGCGTGCTGGTGGCGGACAGCCGGCCGGCCACGCGCGAGGCCCGGGTTCGCGTCGCCCGCTCGCTCGGATGGCAGGTCCAGGAGACCACCACGCTCGCGGCCACCTACGAGGCGCTGGCGCAGTCGCGCTTCCTGCAGCTGGCGTTCATCGACTGGACGCTCGAAGGCTCCCAGCCCTTCACCGCGGCCCTGCGTTCTGCCGAGATCCTGGCCGCGCGCCATGTGCCGGTCGTCGTGCTCGGTGCGCAGGCCGGTGCGGCACGCTACGCGGCACTGGCTGAGGGCAGCCGCTCGCGCCTGGGCGGCGCCCTGTTCGGCCCGTTCAGTCCGGGCATGCTGGCGCAATCCGCGCGCCAGGCGCAGGGCGAACTCGTGACGCCGCGGGTGCAGGGGCTCAGCGGGCGTGCACTCGCGGGGCTGCGCGTGCTGGTCGCCGAGGACAACGAGAACAACCAGGTCGTGATCCGGGACCTGCTGCAGTCGCAAGGCGCGAGCGTCGAGATCGCGGTGGACGGACTGGACACGCTCACGTCCATCGTCGCCAACGGCCAGTACGACGTCATCCTGATGGACTGGCAGATGCCCAACATGGACGGGCTCGAAGCCACGCGGGAGATCCGCCGCATCGTGGGCTTCGAGAGCATCCCCATCATCGCGCTGACTGCCAACGCGACCCCCCAGGACCGCGAGACCTGCCTGGCGGCCGGCATGGATGCGCACCTGGCCAAGCCGGTGGATGCCCGGGAACTGGTGGCGACACTGCTGCGCCACACGCGTCCGGGGCAGGCGCTGGAACTCCCGGCGGCGAACCCGCCAGCACCGCCGCCAGGCGCCGGTTCCCATCCTGCGATCGACCGGGCCGCCGCGATCGACCGGTTGGGCGGAGATGCCGGCCTGTATGACAAGGTGGTGCAGCGCTTCTCGACCGACGCCCCCGCGCTGATCGCTTCGATCCGCAGCGCGCTCCAGGCCGGCGCCCGTGCGGACGCGCGGCGCCATGCCCACTCGCTCAAGAGCAATGCGGCACTGCTGGGGGCCAACGGGCTGTCGGAGGCCGCACGCGCGGCGGAAGCGCAGTTCGGGGCCGACCAGACCGACGGCGACGCGGCGCAACTCCAGGTCCTCGAGGCCGAAATCGGCGGAACCCTTCAGG
>DAIMZU010000354.1:0-4032 GCA_036733845.1 Ramlibacter sp. | reverse complement strand
CAACCTGTCCGCGGCCGCGCATGTGCTGCTCTTCGCTGCGCTGGCGTTCATTCAGCCGCTGTGCCGGTGGCGCGGGCTGACGCGCGCGCGCGTGCCGCTCGCGGGCCTGGCGCTGGCGCTGCTGACCGAGGGGCTGCAGTTCCTTGCGGTCGACCGCCACCCGAACCTGGCGGGGGTAGTGCAGGACATGGCAGGCACCGCACTCGGCTGGTGGGCCAGCGGCGCGCTCTGGATGCGAGGTCAGCGCGGCGGCGACACCGGATCCGCTGGGGTGGCCATCCGGCGCCAGGGCAACCCGACCAGTCCAGTGGACAAGGCCGTGCCGAGCACGACGACGGCGCCGCAGCCCAGCATCCAGCCGGTCACGGGCTCGCGCAGGAACACTGCCCCGTAGAACACCGCGAATACGGGGATCAGGAAGGGCACCGTCAGCGCCCGCGCGGGACCCACCCGCTCGAGGATGCGGAAATACAGGACGTACGCGATGCCTGTGCACAGCACGCCCAGCGCGGCCAGTGCGAGCCAGGCCTCAGGCGAGGGCATCCGGGCCGGGGCGAACCACAGTGCCGGCAGGCCGAGCGCCAGGCTGGCGCCCAGTTGGCTGCCGGTGGCCGTCACCAGGGGCGGCAGGCCCGCCAGGTGCATCCGCGTCGCGCTGGCCGCGATCGCATAGCACACGCAGGCCAGCAGGCAGGCCGCCACCGCGGCGGCCGCGAGGATCGCGCTCTGCCCCACCGCAAAGCTGCCCTTGTCGCCCGCCAGAAGCGCCACGCCCGCAAAACCGATCACCAGGCCGAGCAGTCGCGCTGCATTGGGCCTGTCACCCAGCCACAGCCAGGCCACCACCGCGCCGAAGAGCGGCACCGTGGCGTTCAGGATGGCCGACAGGCCGGTCGTGATGTGCTGGACCGCGAAGGCATAGAGCGCGAAGGGAAGCCCCGAGTTCAGCAGCCCGACGGTGGCCGAGCGCTTCCAGTGCATCCGCAGGGAGGTGCCCAGGTTGCGCATGAGCACCAGCGGAACCAGCACGGCCGCCGCGATGGCGCAGCGCCCGAAGGCGGTGGGCAGCGCCCCGAACTCCACCACCGCGATGCGGGCAAAGAGGAAGGACGATCCCCAGACCGCGGCCAGCAGGAAAAAGTCGATGACGACGGCTGAACGCATGCGGGAAGGTGCGGTCCCTGTCCTCAGTGCGACAGCGCGCCTTCGAGCCGCAGCAGCGCGGTCTTGCGCTCGATGCCGCCGGCGTATCCGGTCATTGCGCCCGCGCGGCCGAGCACGCGGTGGCAGGGAACGACCACGCTCCAGGGATTTCGGCCCACGGCAGCGCCCACCGCGCGCACGGCGGCCGGGTGGTCCAGCCGGCGGGCAAGCGCACCGTAGCTTTCGGTGGCGCCGCGGGGGATGGTCCGCAGCGCATCCCAGACCCGCTGCTGGAACGCAGTGCCGGCGGGTGCCGCAAGCGGCAGGTCGAAGGCGTCCAGCCGTCCCGCGAAATAGGCGTCGAGCTGGCGCGCCGCTTCCTGCAGCAGGGGATCTTGTGGAACGAGCGTCCAGCCGTCCGCATCGGGCGGGAAATGCTTCTGGCCCTCGAACCACACGCCGGCCAGCGCATCCCCGGCAGCGGCCAGGCGCATCGGGCCGAGGGGCCCGGTATGGAGGAGGTGGTTCATGGGCAGGTCTCCGCGTGCAGGGTGGGTGATGATACGGCCGCGCAGGCCCGCCGGCGCGTGCGGACTGCCCCGCGGCCCAGCCAGGCCGCATCCCTGCCAAAATCGTCGTCCGATCCGAACAACCATCCACCGGGAGCCCTTCCGTCATGCAGCTGTCACCGACGATCTTCAAGGCCTACGACATCCGCGGCGTCGTGCCGTCCACCCTGGACGAGTCGGTCGCCGAGCGGCTGGGCCGGGCCTTCGCCGCCGCCTCGCTGCGCGAGGGCGAGCGCTGCGTGGCGGTCGGGCGTGACGGCCGCCTGAGCGGCCCCTCCCTGTCGGCCGCGCTGGTGCGCGGCCTGGTGGCCGGCGGCGTCGACGTGATCGACGTGGGCATGTGCACCACGCCCATGCTCTACTTCGCCGCCAGCACGCTGTGCCGCAGCGGCATCCAGGTGACGGGCAGCCACAACCCGCGCGACTACAACGGCTTCAAGATGGTGCTGGCCGGCCGAGCGATCTACGGCGAGGACATCCAGGCGCTGCGGCGCGCGATGGAGCTGCCACCCGAGCCCGCCGGGCAGCCCGGACAGGTGCGAAACATCAATGTGTTCGCACCGTACCGTGACCGGATCGTCTCCGACGTCACGCTCGCCCGTCCGGTGAAGATCGTCGTCGACTGCGGCAATGGCGTGGCGGGGGCCTCCGCGCCCGCCATCTTCCGGGCGCTCGGCTGCGAGGTCATCGAGCTGTTCTCCGAGGTCGACGGCAACTTCCCGAACCACCACCCCGACCCCAGCAAGCCAGAGAACCTGCGCGACCTGATCGCGGCGCTGCAGTCGAGCGATGCCGAACTGGGCCTGGCCTTCGACGGCGACGGCGACCGCCTGGGCATCGTCACCCGCGGCGGCAACAACATCTACCCCGACCGGCAGATGATGCTCTTTGCCCGCGACGTCCTCACCCGCGTGCCCGGAGGCACCATCCTGTTCGACGTCAAGTGCACGCAGCGCCTGGCACCGGCGATCCGCGAGGCCGGTGGCCAGCCGCTCATGTACAAGACCGGGCATTCCCTGATCAAGGCCCGCATGAAGGAACTCGATTCGCCCCTGGGTGGCGAGATGAGCGGGCACATCTTCTTCAAGGAGCGCTGGTTCGGATTCGACGACGGCACCTACGCCGGTGCCCGCCTGCTGGAGATCCTCTCGCGCGAGGCCGACATGGGCGCGGTGCTCGACGCGCTGCCCACGAGCTTTTCCACGCCGGAGCTCAATGTCCGCTGCGAAGAAGGCGAGCCGCACGCCGTGGTGGAGCAACTGGTCGCGACCGCGCGCTTCGACGCGCCGGCCGAGGTGTCCACCATCGACGGCGTGCGGGTGGACTGGCCCGACGGTTTCGGCCTGATCCGCGCCTCCAACACCACGCCGGTGCTGGTACTGCGCTTCGAGGGCCACACGCCCGAGGCGCTGGCGCGGATCGAACGCGACATGCTCGCGCTGCTGCGACAGGTCAAGCCCGACGCGGCCGTCGGCGAGGCCGCCCATTGACGCAGGCGCCGCGGATCCTCGTCGTCAAGCTGTCCTCGCTGGGGGACGTGGTGCACGCCATGCCAGCCGTGCAGGACATGCGCCGGGTCTGGCCTGCTGCCCAGATCGACTGGGTGGTCGAGCGGGGCTTCGCGCCGCTGGTGCGCCGCTGCGAAGGGGTGGGGCGCGTGATCGAACTGGAGCTGCGGCGCTGGCGCCGGGAGCCGCTCTCGCACGCCACGCGCCAGGCCTGGCGGGCGTTCCGCGCCGAGCTGCGTGCGCAGCCGTATGACGCGGTGCTCGACCTGCAGGGGCTCACCAAATCGGCGCTGGTGTCGCGGATGGCGCGGCTCGCGCCGGACGGCCGGCGCTATGCGCTGGCCAACCGCACGGAGGGCTCGAGCTATGAGGCGCCCACGCGCTGGGTGGCCGACGTTGCGGTGCGGCTCGAGCCGCGCATCCATGTCGTCGAGCGCTCCCGCGTGCTGTGCGCGCGCGCGCTCGGCTACGAAGTGCCGGAAGTCGAACGCTTCGGTCTGGTCGCCCGCGCGGCGGACGCGCCAGGGCGCGAGGTGGCGCTGGTGCACGGCACCTCGCGCGAGGACAAGTGCTGGCCGGAATCGAACTGGCTTTCGCTCGGCCGGCGCCTGCTGGCGCAGGGCCACTGCATCGGGCTGCCGCAGGGCAGTGCGGCCGAGCGCGAGCGGGCCGAGCGGCTGGCCCGGGCGCTCGGCGAGGGGGCGTCGGTGTGGCCCACGCTCGACCTGGGCCTGCTCACCGACCGGCTGGCCGCCTGCGCCGGCGTGATCGGCGTCGACAGCGGGCTGTCGCCCATCGCGACGGCGCTCGAT
>DAIMZU010000353.1:0-4033 GCA_036733845.1 Ramlibacter sp. | reverse complement strand
GATGAGGCGAGGGCCTATATGGCCCATTCCATCCTGGGGCCTCGGCTGGTCGAATGTGCCCGCCTGCTCCTCGAAAATGTCGGTCGCTCCGCGCGTGAAGTGTTCGGTGAGGTCGACGCAATGAAGCTGCGGTCCAGCCTGACGCTCTTCTCCGTCGCGGCGCCCCATGAGCCCGTGTTCCAGGACTGCCTGCGGGTGTTCTTCGCCGGCGAGCCCGATCCGCTCACGCTGCAACACCTCCAGCCCTGAGAGGCTCGGGAGTCCCTTCAAGCAACCATGTGCGCAGCAGCTCGTTGAACCGTCCCTGCGCCCGCGTCATGATCCAGTGGCCGGTGTCGACGCCTTCGACCCGGCTGCCCGGCTGGCGGGCCAGTGCCTCGGCCCACTCACGCGAGTGGAAACGCAAGGGGTTGCGCCGCCCGTGAACGAACAGCATGGCGCATGCGGGACGAAACGGAACGGCCTGTCTTCGCAGGGATTGCCGGCCACCGAACCAGGCCTGGTAGTACGGCCAGTTCATCTGCCAGCCTATCGTTGACGGATGCGCCGGTGCCCGCGCTGCGCGCGCGAACCGGCGTGTCATGGCGTCGCCGGCGCTTCCACCGATCCGCCATGCGAGGGCCAGCCAGACCTGGTATGCGAGCACGGACAGCTTCTCGCGCGTCGAGAGGGACTGCTCCAGCGAGTGGGTGTCTCCGATGTCGACGCCAACGATGCGCGCGACCCGGTCGGGGTGGCGCATGGCGAACTGGTAACCGAAGACGCATCCCCAGTCATGCAGGACCAGCGTGACCTTCCCGCCGGGGCAGAGGCGGTCCACCACCCGAAGGACCAGCGTGGTCATCTCATCCAACGTGTACAGCCGCCGCGGGCTCCTGGGGTCGAACCCAGGCCAGGTGAAGCGCGCACAGCGAAAACGGTCGCGCAAGGACTCGACCGTGCCATCCCACAGGCTGCGGGTATCGGGCCAGCCGTGCAGCATCAGGAGCGTCTCGGTGCCGTTTCCCTCGACGAGGACCTCGACGCCGTCGATGATCGGGTGTTCATCCATGGTCGGTGCATTGTTGCACCGGGGCTTTCCGGATGGGAAGCGAACGGAAGCGCAAAGCCTCCGAACGGCCATGGATCCCGCGGCGCAGGAATGCGGCGTTGCGCCACACGGCTCGAGGGAGCGGACTACACCTGGGCCTGGCCCGGTGGCCCTAGTCTCGGCACCATGAAAAAGCACGACCTGCCCGCCGACGCACAGCCGCTCCTGGAGCAGATCCTCGAGCGCCTGCGGCCGGTGAGCGATGGTGAGTTGAAGGGCATCGACCCCGCCAGCCCCGAGGCTGACCGTTTCTCACTGGCCGTGTGCACGATCGACGGCGAGCAGGTGGCGGCGGGCGATGCCGACGTTGCGGTCCCCCTCCAGTCGATCTCCAAGCCCTTCATCTACGGCCTGGCGCTGGACACCTTCGGCCGCAAGGAGGTCCTGAGGCACTGCAACGTCGAGCCGACCGGCGAAGCCTTCAACTCCATCAGCGAACTGGAAGAGGACCGACTGCCCTACAACCCCATGATCAATTCGGGCGCGATCACGATGTCGGCCCTGCTCCACCATCGCGCGCCGGACACCGCATGCGATCACATGCTGGCCATGTTTGCGCGTTACCTGGGCCACGAACCCCGCCTGGACGACGAGGTGCTCGGCACCAAGGGAAAGGGCGGGCACCGCAACCGGGCGATCGCCCACCTGCTGCGGCACTTCGAGGTGATCGGAGACGACATCGACGGCGCCTTGAGCCTCTACGTCACGCAATGCAGCGTGCTCGCCACGACGCGCGAACTCGCCACGATGGCGGCCACCCTGGCCAATGGCGGGGTCCATCCGGTCACTGGCCAGACTGCCGTCGAACGCGCCCATGTGCGTGACGTGCTGTCAGTGATGTTCACCTGCGGCATGTACGACGCCTCCGGCAACTGGGCATTCCACGTGGGCCTGCCCGCCAAGAGCGGGATCAGCGGCGGCATCCTCGCCGTCGTGCCCGGGCGGATGGGCATTGCGGCCTGTTCGCCGAGGCTGGACCCGCATGGCAACAGCATCCGGGGCACGAAGGCCCTGCAGCAGCTTGCCAGCGACTGGAAGCTGGGCATGTTCGACCTTTGATCGCAGGCGGTACCCGACCGTTTCGGACGGGTCGGCTGCAGTGCTTACCTTCCGATCGGCAGGCGCGTGTACGCCACCCGGGTTCGCAGGCTCTCGAACACGCCGGGATCGACTTCCCTGAGAAGCTCACCCGTGCCAATCAGCTTCACGAACTGCTGGGTTCGGATCGGGGAAAGGCCGGGTGCGTCGTGTCCCATCACGCCGGCCCAGTACGCCACCGCGGGAAAAGCCCGCCCCCCCTCGTCGAGGAGAGTGAAGTAAACCCGGTCGGCGGTATCGGCCATGACGCATCTTGCTCCCGATTGCTGCACCGCAACATGGGAGAACTACGTAAGAGGATTGCGGACCGCGGGCCAGGCCACAGGTGCGTCCCACTAGGGCCACGGCTCGGTCACCTTGGTGACGAACTGCGGGCACATCCGGGGTCCCGCGGCCTCGCGCGCCGTCAGGTTTCCCTAGCATCACGCTTCCCGAGCCCTCGCGGCTCTCCAGCAACTCCGACGCCGGTCACGGATGCGGCCAAGGATTCACCAGGGATGGAACGATGCAGACACGATGGTTGATTGCAGGGCTGGCGGCCACTGCCTTGCTGGCCGGATGCGGCGGGGGCAGTGACGGCGACTCCGTGCTGACGCGAGGCCGCCTGCTGGAACGTCCGGAGAGCCTGGGGACCCTGAGTGCGGCCCAGATCGATGGCCAGGCAATCGCCAGCGGCCTGTCCGCGCTGGCTGGCACCGCCCGGTGCGATGTGCGCGTTCTCGGCATCAACTACGCGACGGCGGGCGTCCAGGGAGAGCGAACCAATGCCTCGGGCGTGATGCTGGTGCCTGCCGGCGCCTGCGCCTCGGATGCCGCTGCGCTGCTGGCCTACGCCCGCGGCACGGAAGTGAACAAGGCGCGGACGCTCGCCAGCCTCAACGATGGCGAGACCTTCCTGCTCGCTGCCATGTACGCCGCCCAGGGGTACGCGGTGGTGGCTACCGACTACCTGGGGCTCGGGCGTTCGAGCCACGGCTTCCACCCCTACCTGCATGCCGATTCGGAGGCCACGAGCGTCGTGGACGCGATCCGGGCGGCACGCCAGGTGGCGCGCGACCAGGGCACCCCCCTCTCCGGGAAGGTGATGGTGACGGGCTACTCGCAGGGTGGGCACGCCTCCGCGGCAACGCAGCGCGCCCTCGAGCGCGATCACGCACAGGAAATCCAGTTGGCCGGAGCCGCCCACCTGTCCGCGCCCGTCAACCTGTCCGGCTCGTTCCAGCTTCCCGATGCGATCGCCGGCTACCAGTTCTTCGTTCCGTATATCGTGACCTCATGGCAGAAGGTCTACGGGAACATCTACGCCAGTGCCACCGACGTCTTTCGAGCGCCCTATGCGAGCGGCATCGACAACCTGCTGCCCAGCTCCACGCTCACGTACACGACACTGGTCACCAGCGGCGCCCTGCCTGGCGGGTCGCCGAACGAGGCACGCGCGGCGCTCTTCCAGCCTGCTTTCCTGGCAGACGTGCAGAACAACCCCTCGAATGCACTCATCGTAGCGGCGCGGCGTAACGACCTGGTTGACTTCACTCCCCAGACACGCACACTGCTGTGCGGCGGCTCGGGAGACCCGACGGTACCCCTGGCGGTGCATCAGGCCGTCTACAAAGCCGCACTGGATGCGCGAGGCGCCACGCAGGTCAGCGCAGTGGACGTCGACCCGCAGGTGCAAGCAGCCTTCGGACCGGGGGGTGCTGCCCCCACCGACCCCTCGGCGCCGGAATTCGCGACTTACTACGGCAGCTATCACGGCAGCTACGTGCCGCCGTTCTGCCACGCCCGGGCACGGGCGCTGTTCGACACGCTGCGCTGAGGACAACCTGCGAGCGGCCGGTCCCGAGC
>DAIMZU010000352.1:0-4034 GCA_036733845.1 Ramlibacter sp. | reverse complement strand
GGGTGCTGTTGGTCACCAGCACGTTGGGCACCACGGCCAGCAGGCTGACGGGCGCGAAGTCCTTGATCGGGTCATACGTCAACTTGCCATACAGCGGCTTGTTGGTGGCCATGCCGATCGAGGTGATCATGATGGTGTGGCCGTCGGCCGGGGCCTTGGCGACGAAGTCGGCGCCAATGTTGCCGCCGGCGCCGGCTTTGTTCTCTATCACGAACGACTGGCCCAGCGCCTTGCCGGCCTTCTCGCCGAGCGTGCGGGCAATGGCGTCCATGGCGCCGCCCGGCGGAAACGGAACCACCCAGCGTACGGGCTTGTTCGGCCAGTCGGTGGCGGGCGCTTGCGCCAGCGCGGCGCCACCGAACGTCAGACCGGCGAGGAGCAGGGGCAATGCGGACTTGATCATGGAGTCTCCAGTACGTACGGACAGGGGGAACGGGTCAGGCGATCGCCGAGGGGTGCCGGGCGAGCGGCGTGACCTGGATCGTCATGTAGGGGAACAACGGTAGTTGGGACAGCAACTGGTGCAGCTCGTCGTTACTCTCCACGTCGAAGACGCTGTAGTTGGCGTACTCGCCCACCACGCGCCACAGGTGCTGCCAGCGCCCCTCGCGCTGCAGGCCCTGCGAGTAGGCCTTTTCACGGGCCTTGATCTCGTCGGCCTGCCCAGCAGGCAGGTCATGGGGAATCTTCACGTCCATCCGAACAAGGAACAGCATGTGGGTCTCCGGGTGAGGGTCAGCGGGTCGCCTGGTGGCCCAGGTCGATGTGGGTGGCCGTCAGGCCGGCGCGGGCGCGGTCGAAGCGATCGAGCTGTGCCAGATCGACCTCGACGCCGAAGCCGGGGCCATCGGGCAGTTGCAACTCGAAGTCCACGATGGGCATGCGCTCGGTCACGATGTCGTCCACCAGCAGTTGCGGGCCGAACAGCTCGCAGCCGTGGTGCTGCGCGCCGAGCGTGGAAAACACATGGGCCGAGGCGGCCGAGCCGACGGACGTCTCCAGCATGGTGCCGCCGTACCAGCCGATGTCGGCCGCTTCGGCAATGCCCGCCACCTGGCGGGTGCGCAGCAGGCCGCCATGCTTGGCAACCTTGAGCGAGAAGACATGACTGGCCTGGCGGCGCGCCAGCATCAGCGCATCCTGCGGCGTGCACACGGTCTCATCGGCCATGATGGCGGCGCGATCGCCCAGGCTGGCGCTGAGGGTCTGGAGCGCCTCGACATTCCAGCGGGCCACCGGTTGCTCGATCAGCGTCACCCCGGCCTCGATCAACTGCGGCAGGTAACGGCGCGCCGTGTTGCCGTCCCAGGCCTGATTCACGTCCACCGTCAGCGTGGCCCGCCCGTCGAGGCCGCGCGCGATTTGGCTGACGACCGCCACATCCTGCTGCGGCGTGCGGGCGCCGATCTTCATCTTGAAAATGCGATGGCGTCGCTGCTCCAGGCGCAGCTGGGCCTCCTGCAGGTCCTTGCCCACGTCGCCGCTGGCCAGGGTCCAGGCCAGGGGCAGGCTCTGGTGGCGCTTGCCTCCCAGCAGTTGGTAGGCCGGCAGGCCCAGGCTGCGCGAAACGGCGTCGATCAAGGCCATTTCCACTGCGCTCTTGGCGAAGGCGTTGCCCTTGCAGTAGGCGTCCATGCGCGTCAGGGCGGCACCGAAATGTCCGCCGTCCTGGCCGACCAGGGCGGGCGCCAGGTAGGCCAGGACGGCATGGAGGATCGACTCAGGTGACTCCTCGTTCCAAGAGGGGCCGCCGATGGTGGCAGCCTCACCGAAACCGCAGGCGCCGTCCTTGAGCCACAACTGCACGATGACGGGACTTTGGCGGCTGATGGCGCCAAACGATAGCCTGTGCGGCCGGATCGTCGGAATATCCAGGATCCGGGCCTCGATACGTTCGATGGGGAAAAGTCCCGCCATGGGTGAAGCCTTTGTGAAGGTCGTGCAAACAGCCGAAGCGTACGGGCGCCCTAAAGATCAATCAAATGACTTATATTTCATAAATCATTCGCCCTGATCGAACGATTCCAATACGATGCCGTCCATGGAAATACGACAGCTGCGCTACTTCCTGGACATCGCCGAGACCGAACACCTCACGCAGTCCGCCCAGAATCTCTTCGTCACGCAATCCACGCTCTCGCATGGTCTGCGCCAGCTCGAGCAGGAGCTGGACGTGGCCCTGTTCGACCGCCTGGGCCGGGGCCTGAAGCTGTCACAGGCCGGGGCGCAGTTCCGGGACTACGCGTTGCGAGCCCTCAAGGAACTGGAGGCCGGCCGGATGGCGCTGGCCGACCTGAGCGGCCTGCAATCGGGCACGCTCACGATGGGCATCTTCCCGACCTTCCTCAACACGGTGGTGCCGGCCACGGTGGCCGCCTTCCATCACGACTGCCCACGGGTGTCGGTGGTCGTGCGGGCGCTGCGGGCCGCTCCCATCGAGGAGCAGTTGCTGCGCGGTGAACTCGACCTGGGGATCGGCTTCCATCCGACGGTGCACGAGGACATCGAGACCGAACCCCTGTTCGATGAGCGATTGCTGCTGGCCGTCCACCCGCAGCACCGCCTGGCGGCGCGAGACAGGCACACGCTACAGGCTTTGGCGGATGTGCCGCTCGTGCTCCTGCAACGTAGCTACGCAACCCGACGACAGATCGACGAGCAGCTGCGTCAGGCCGGAGTGACGCCGAAGGTGGCAGTGGAGATGGAATCAGTGGAAGCCCTGCTGGGCGTGTGCCGCTGGAGCTCGGACCTGGCGACCATCGTGCCCGAGCGGGCGACGCGGCAGTACCCCGACCTGCGCGCCCTCGCATTGGACGCGCCTGGAATGGTGCGCAGTGCCGGACTGCTGTGGCGCCGCGCCGCCTCCCGCAGCGTGGCCGCCCAGGAGTTTGCCCGCCGCTTGCGCAACATCGATTGGGACCACGCGTAGCCGTCTAGCTATCGCTCCCGGCGCCAGGGATGGCGTCGCCGGCCCGGTGCAGCTCAGGGTTCCAGGCTGCGCCAGAATTCGAGCAGCAAGGCTGTGAAGACCTGCGGTTTCTCGACTGCGCTGAGATGCGCCGCGTCGATGCTGCGCAGCTGCGCACCTGGAATGACTTGGGCAATGAGCTGGGACAGGCTCGGCGGCGTGGCTTCATCGCGACTGCCCGCGATCACCAAGGTCGGACAGTAAATACGCTCATTGCCAGCTTCCAGGTCGATCCGTGCCACCGCGTCGCAGGCAGCGGCATAGGGATCCGGGCGCGTTGCCTCAAGCACCGCGCGCAGGGCGGCCACACGCTCGGCGCCGCCGCCGGCTTGGTCTGCCCGGAACTCGGGCGTAAACCAACGCTGCATGGCGCCCTCAACGATCGGAGCCACTCCATGGGCCCGGACGATGTCGATGCGGGCCTGCCACAAGGCGCGGGCTGCTTCGTCGTAGACGCTGGCCGAATTGGCGATCACCAGGCTGCGCACCAGTTGGGGATGGCGCGCTCCGAGGGCCTGGGCGGTCATGCCGCCCATCGACAAGCCGACGAAATGCGCCGGCTCGCCCTGTGCCCGTATCAGTTCGGCTGCGTCATCGGCCAGGTCCGCCATGGTGTAAGCATGGCCCACTACGGGAGATTGGCCATGGCCCCGGTGGTCGTAGCGCAGCACCGTATAGCGATCTTGCAGGGCGGCGGCAACGCCATCCCACATCGTCAGGTCGCAACCCAAGGCATGGCTGAGAACAACCAGGGGGCCTTGACCCTGTCGCACTGCATTCAAGAGGGGCATGGGAAACAAGTCAGAGTAAAGAACAAGGCGACCATGGCCGCTGGACCGCCTGGATGCTAAGCAGGCGCGGGCCGTTCGTCCAATGACCGGTATGGGATGGACTAATCGATAGATTCGATCAGACAGGGGCCCCGGCGGGTGCACTGAATTTTCGCGCCGACGATCTGGTGAAAAACAAGCACTCAACGCGTCGCGTCACGGTCTCTTCGGATCAGCCGGGTTGCGGGGGTGACTCGGGGAAGTGCGGAATCCTGGAGTCGAGGCTCACCCAGGGC
>DAIMZU010000351.1:2147-4035 GCA_036733845.1 Ramlibacter sp. | reverse complement strand
GCGCCCGCATCATCAAGCTGGAGATCCCCCCCGGTGCGCCGGGGGGCGACGACATGATCGGCGGGCGGGACCACAACCGCGCCGACTACGAGAACCTGCACCGCAACAAGGAGAGCCTCACGCTCAACCTGAAGGACCCGGCCGGTGTGGAGATCCTGCATGCGCTGGTGCGCCATGCGGATGTCTTCATCGAGAACTACCGGCCCGATGTGAAACACCGGCTCGGCATCGGGCCGGAGGACCTGCGTGCGATCAATCCGCGGCTGGTCTATGCCAGCATCTCCGGCTTCGGACAGGAAGGCCCCTATGCCCGCTGGCCGGGCTTCGACTCGATCGCGCAGGGCATGGGCGGCTTGATGAGCGTCACCGGCAAGCCCGGCGAAGGGCCGATGCGGGTCGGCATTCCGCTGGCGGACCTGTGTGCAGGGCATTTCTGCTCGCAGGCCGTCATGGCGGCCCTGCTCGAGCGTGAGTCCACGGGCGAAGGCCAGTGGGTGCAGACCTCGCTTCTGGAGGCACAGGTCGCGATGCTGGACTTCCAGGCGGCCCAGTGGCTGATCGACCGCAAGGTGCCGGCGGCGAGCGGCAATGAACACCCGTTGACTGTTCCCACGGGTGTCTTCCCCACGCAGGACGGCTACCTGAACCTGGCCGCGATCGGCCAGACCATGTGGAAGCGGCTGTGCGTGGCGATCGGTGCGCCGGAACTCGTCCACGAGCCAGGCATGGCATCGGATCCCGAGCGCGTGGCCAACCGGGCACGCGTCAATGAAGCCGTCGGCGACATCCTGCGCACCCGCAGCACCGCTGAATGGACCGAGCGCCTGATTGCGGCGGGCGTTCCCTGCGGCCCCATCCACACGGTGGATCAGGTCTTCAGCGACCCGCAGGTGCGGCAGCTGGGAATCGCGCGGCCGATGGCGCATCCCGAGCTGGGTGACATCGAGGTGGTGGGCCTGCCGATGCAGTTCTCTCGCCACCCCCGCGACACGACACCGATGACTCCGGCGCCCGGGCAGGGGGAGCAGACGGATGCCATCCTGGCCGAGCTGGGCTATGGGGCGGGCGACATCGCTGCCCTGCGTGCGCGTCACATCGTCTGAACCTGCGAAAGGGACACCATGGCAAGACTCGTCGCTGCATTCGGCTCCTCGCACAGCATCATGCTGGTCTCGCGTCGCGAGGACTGGCAGCACGGCTTCCGCGAGATCGACCCGAAGAACCCCCATTACTACGACAAGCAGGGCAACAAGACGGACTACGCCGCCTTGCTGGCCGCCGCGCCGCCCGGCAGCGAGTGCCTCGCTTCGCCTTCGATGCTCGGCGAGCGCCACGATGCGGCCGAGGCCGCGATGGACGCGCTGGGCCGGCGCGTGCAGCAGGCCCGCCTGGACGTGCTGCTCATCGTGGGCGACGACCAGACCGAGCTGTTTCGCACCACCAATAACCCGGCGATCGCGATCTACTACGGTCCCACCATCCGCAACACCGCGCGCGAGCCGGCATCGACTTCGGACAGCTGGGTCAAGTCGGCGCGCATGTGGCGCCACGAGCCTGAGGTGGACCGCGAGTATCCGGTGCGCGCCGACCTGGCGAAGTGGCTGATCGAGCAACTGTGTGCGCGGGATTTCGACATTGCGGCCATGGACGGCCTGGAGCGCGGGCAGTCCGAGGGGCACGCCTTCCAGTTCATCCACCGCCGCATCCTCAAGGGTGCCGAGCTGCCGGTCATCCCGGTCATCCTCAACACCTTCGATCCGCCCAACCAGCCCACGCCGCGCCGCTGCGTCGCCCTCGGCCGGACCCTGCGCGAGCTGATTGCCCAGTGGCCGCAGGACCTGCGCGTGGGCGTGATCGCCTCCGGTGGCCTGAGCCACTTCGTCGTCGA
>DAIMZU010000351.1:0-2137 GCA_036733845.1 Ramlibacter sp. | reverse complement strand
ACAAGGACAGCGAGGCGCTGGCGGCGTTCGACCCGAAGCAGCTGCAGGCGGGCAGTTCCGAGATCCGCAACTGGCTGGTCGTCGGCGAAATGGCGCGCGACCTCGACCTGGAGTGGGTCGACTACATCCCCGGCTACCGCAGCCCCGCGCTCACCGGCACCGGGCTGGCGTTCGCCGCCTGGAAGACACTGGACTGAATCCTGGATCGAAAGACGAAAGACAACTCATGACGGACCCCTATGTGCAGCGCCTGCGCCGGCTCGACGCCTGCGCGGTCTCCGACGCCCTGGACAAGCTGGGCCTGCCCGGCGCTGTCACCGGCCTGCCCCAACGCAGCGGCAATGGCCGCATCGCCGGACGCGCGGTGACGATGAAGGTGGGCCCTGGCCAGCCGCCGCCCGGGCCGCCCCGGCACCTCGGCTGCAGCGCCATCGCCGAAGCCGGCCCGGACGACGTCATCGTCGTCGAGCAGCGCAGCGGCATCGAGGCGGGCTGCTGGGGCGGCCTGCTCACCCTGGGTGCCAAGGTTCGGGGGGTTGCCGGCGTGGTGGCCGACGGGCCGCTGCGCGACGTGGACGAGGCGATCGCCTACGAATTCCCGGTCTGGAGCCGCAGCCTCACCTCGCGCACCGCGCGCGGCCGCGTGGTGGAACTGGGTACGCAGGTGCCGGTGACGCTGGGCGCAGGCGACGGCGCTGGCGGACAGGCCACGGTGTTCCCGGGCGACTACGTGCTGGCGGACCGCAGCGCCGTGATCGTGATCTCCGCATCGGACATCGCGCGCGTGCTCGAGGCCGCCGAGATGATCGTCGGCCGCGAAGCCGCCATGGCCAAGGCCATCCTCGCGGGCGTGCCCATCGGCGAAGTGATGGGCGGGCAGTACGAGCACATGCTGCAGAAATGAAGATCGAAGGACGACAGACATGAACCCCGACAAGGACAATCAGGACACGAACGTCGCGCGCGCCGCCCGGCTCGACACGGCAACGCTGAGCGACGCCCTGGACAAGCTGGGCATCGCCGGCCAGTGCTACCGCATCAAGCCCCGCGACACCAGCTTCCGCATGGCCGGGCGCGCCTGGACCCTGCTGTACGGACCGGCGGGAAAGCCGGCGGGCACCGTGGGCGACTACATCGACGACGTGCCGCCGGGCAGCATCGTGGTGCTCGACAGCGGCGGCCGGGACAATGCCACCGTGTGGGGCGACATCCTCACCGAGATCGCCCACCGGCGCGGCGTGGCCGGCACGCTGATCGACGGCGTCTGCCGCGACACCCACCTGTGCGTGTCGCTCGGCTACCCGGTCTTCAGCAAGGACCACTGGATGCGCACCGGCAAGGACCGCGTGCAGGTCGAGGCCACCGGCGTTCCGGTGAACATCGGCGATGTGCGCGTGGCCCCCGGTGACCTCGTCAAGGGCGATGCCGACGGCGTGATCGTGATCCCGAAGGAGCACGAGTCGCAGGTGCTGGACACCGCTGAGGCGATCGAGGCCGCCGAGGACCGCATCCGCGAAGCCGTGCGTGGCGGCATGCGCCTGGACGAGGCGCGCCGCCAGTTCAAGTACCACCAGCTCCAGACGCGCGAGGCCGCATGAATGTCGTCGATCCATCCCTGACCCTCCGTGCCGACTTCCCGCGGCTCCCGGCTTCGGTCGTCGACGCCGCGGCAAACCTGCCCGCGGCGACGTTGCACGAGGCAGCCGGCAAGATCGGCGCCTTGCCCATGGCCATCCGGCCGGTGGACCCGGGCTTCCGCTTCGCCGGATCGGCGCTGACCGTGCACAGCCCGCCGGGCGACAACCTGTGGATCCACCGAGCCCTGGCCGTGGCCCAACCCGGCGACGTGCTGGTGGTCTATGCCGGCGGCGCCTACGAGCACGGGTACTGGGGCGAGGTCATGACCACCATGGCGCGCGAGCGCCGCCTGGCCGGGCTGGTGATCGACGGTTGCGCGCGCGACGGGGTGTTGCTCGCGGAGATCGGTTTCCCGGTGTTCGCGCGCGGCCTGTGCATCCAGGGCACGGGCAAGGACTTCGGCGCGACCGGCTGGATCGGCCACCCCGTCCTGATGGGGAACGTCGTGGTGCAGGCCGGCGACCTGGTCGTGGGCGACGGCGATGGCGTCGTCGCCGTG
>DAIMZU010000350.1:0-4045 GCA_036733845.1 Ramlibacter sp. | reverse complement strand
GGCATAGAGCATGGCCCGGCCGAGCAGCCCCTCCTCGCGCAGCAGGATCGCCAGCGAATACGCTTCCTCGCCCGTGCTGCAGCCGGCGACCCACACCTTGATCGAGGGATAGGTCCGCAGCACCGGCGCAACATGCTGGCGCAGCGCCAGGAAGTACGAGGGGTCGCGGAACATCTCGCTGACGGGCACGGTGAGGTACTGCAGCAACTCCTGCCAGGCGTCGACGTCGTGCAGCATGCGCTCCTGCAGCGCCGAAACGGTCGCCAGGCCCATCTGGGCGCGGGCGTGTTCGACGCGCCGACGCAGCGATGCCGTCGAATAGTCACGGAAGTCGTGTCCCCAGCGCAGGTAGATGGCCTCGACCAGCAGCCGGATCTCGATGTCGAGAACGCCTCGCTCAGCCATGGTTCTCGCGTTCGCTCTCGGCAGGTCTCAAAGCTTGGGCAACCATACGCGTATGAGCGAGAACAGGCGTTCCAGTTCGATCGGCTTCGCGAGGTAATCGCTCGCGCCCGCGCTCAGGCACTTCTCCTGGTCGTCGCGCATGGCCTTGGCCGTGATCGCCAGGATGGGCAGCCGCGCCCAGCGTGGGTTGCGGCGGATCTCGCGCATGGCGGTGTAGCCATCCATCTCCGGCATCATGATGTCCATCAGGACGAGGTCGATCGGTCCGCCGGACTCCAGCCTCTGCAGCGCCTCGATGCCGTTGCGCGCCGCCTCGACCGTGGCGCCCTTCTGTTCGAGCGCGCTGGTCAGCGCGAAGATGTTGCGCACGTCGTCGTCGACGACCAGGATGCGGCGGCCCTCGAAGGCGCGCTCGCGGTTCCGTGCGGTGCGCAGCATGCGCTGGCGCTCGCTGGACAGGTCGCTTTCGACCTGGTGCAGGAACAGCGTCACCTCGTCGAGCAGTCGCTCGGGCGAGCGCGCCCCCTTGATGATGATGGAGCGCGAGTAGCGCATCAGCTGGGCCTCTTCCGCGCGGTCGAGGTCGCGGCCGGTATAGACGATCACGGGCGGAAAAGACCGGCTCTCACCCGCGGCCATTCGCTCGAGCAACTGCTGGCCCGTCATGTCGGGCAGCTTGAGGTCGATGATCATGCAGTCGAACACGGACTGCGACAGCGCCTCGAGCGCCTGCCCGCCCTCGGCGACTGCGACGATCTCCACGCCTTCGCCGCCGATGAGCTGTGTGACGCTCTCGCGCTGGCGGGGATCGTCCTCGACCAGCAGCACGCGGCGCACCTTCTGGCTCAGCTTGGATTCGATGCGATCGAACACTTCCCGCAGCTGATCGCGGGTGGCCGGCTTGAGGGCATAGCCCACCGCACCCATCTGCAGGGCCGCTTCGGAGAGGTCTTCCGCAGACAACCCATGCACCGGGATGTGGCGCGTGCGAGGATCCTCCTTGAGCCGCTGCAGCACCGACAGTCCGCTGTCGTCCGGCAGGCGCATGTCGAGCAGCACCGCCTGGGGCTGATGGCGGGCGGCCATCTCGATGCCTTCGCGCGCTCCGCCGGCCACCAGGCAGCGGTAGCCGAGTTCATGGGCGAGGTCGAACAGGATGTTCGCGAAGGCCGGGTCGTCCTCCACCACCAGCACGGTGCGGCGGCTGTCCGGGCCGGTCGAGCGGTCGTCAGGGAACGCGGGGGGCGGGCTTCTGTCCTGAGCCGGTGCTGCCGCAGCGGCCTGCGTGTCGGGTGCGCGCGGCGCAGGGGCAGGCGGCAGCGCGTGCGCCCGGGACCCTGCCGCCGTGGCGGCGGTGACCGGTCCTTCATGCCGCAGCGGAAGTGCCAGGGTGAAGGTGCTCCCCTGCCCGGGCGCGCTCTGGACCGTGAGGGCTCCGCCCAGCAGCCGCGCGAGGTCCCGCGAGATCGACAGCCCGAGCCCGGTGCCGCCGTACTTGCGGCTTACCGTGCCGTCCGCCTGCCGGAAGGCCTCGAAGATCAGCGCGTGCTGGGACGGCGCGATGCCGATGCCGGTGTCGCGCACGTCGAACAGAATGCGGCCGTCCTGTTCGCGCTGCGTGAGCGCGACGCTCCCCTTCTCCGTGAACTTCACCGCATTCGACAGCAGGTTCTTCAGGATCTGCTCGACCCGCTGGCGATCGGTCCAGACCTGCTCGGGCAGGCCCGCGGGAGCCTCGATGGCGAGTTGCAGGCCTTTCTGGGCGGCCAGCGGCTCGAACATGGCCCGCAGGCCGTCCACCAGCCCCTGGAGCGGCACCGGCCCGGGGTGGATCTCCAGCTTGCCGGCCTCGACCTTCGCGATGTCGAGGATGTCATTGATGAGGGTCAGCAAGTCGTTGCCGGACGAATAGATGGACTCGGCGTACTTGACCTGCTCCGCGTCAAGGTTGCCAGGCCCGTTTTCAGCGAGCAGTTTGGACAGGATGAGCGCGCTGTTCAGGGGCGTGCGCAACTCGTGCGACATGTTGGCCAGGAACTCGGACTTGTACTGGCTGGCGCGCTCGAGTTCATCGGCACGGCGCTGCAACTCGGCCTGGGCGAGGCGCAGCTCGTCGCGCTGGTCCTCCAGGCGCTGCGACTGCTGCGACAGGCGCAGGTTGGTCTGCTCCAGCTCGGCCTGCTGGTTCTCCAGGTTGGCCTGCGACTCCTTCAGCGCGCGCGACTGCTCCTCGAGTTCCTCGTTGGCGGTGCGAAGCTCCTCCTGCTGCACCTGCAGCTCCTCGTTGAGCTGCTGCGTCTCCTCGAGGATGTCCTGCAGGCGCCGGCGGGTGCGCGCCGCCTCGACCGCGGCGCCCACCTGGCCCGAGGCCAGGCGCAGCAGTTCGGCGTCCCGCTCCTGCAGTGGGCGGAAGAAGCCGAGCTCCAGCACGCCGCACAGGCGACGCTCGTGCTCCAGCGGCGAGATCAGCACCGACTGCGCGGTCGCCTCGCCGAGCGTCGACGCGACGCGCAGGTAACCTGCGGGCAGCTCGGCCAGACGGATCTGCCGGCGTTGCGCAGCGCTCTCTGCGACGAGGGTGCGGTCGGAGGGCAGCACTGCCGCGGAACCGCTGTCCTGCAGCTCGGGCGCCCAGCCCCAGGTGGCGGCGCGGCTGAAGCCCCCGTCCTCCCGGGGAATCCACAGGACGCCCGCCACGCTTCCCAGGTAGTTGGAAAAGAACTCGAGCGCCGCGTGGCCCACCCCCGCCATGGCCTGCTCGCTGGCCAGGCGCTCGGCCAGCTGCGACTGGCCTTCGCGCAGCCAGGCCTGGGCCTGGAGCACCTCAGCCTGCTGCCGCTGCTGCGCCAGGGCCTCTTCAAAGGTGTCGGACAGTGCGGTGAGGTCCCGGCGCCCGCGCCACGCCAGCAAGCCGCCGACCAGCAGCATGAAGCCGGCAAAGAGCGCGACGGTCCAGCCGGCATTGCGGTTGGCATCCTGCACCCGTTCGACCCGCTGCCGGCGCTCGTGGCCGACGAAGGCGTCGAACTCGCGGCGGACCTCGTTCTTGAGGTCGATGCCACGCACCAGCGCGGCCCCGGCCTCATAGTTCGGGTCACGGCGCTTCAGGGCGATCTGCTCAGTGGCAAAGCTGTTCCAGTCGCGCTGCAGGTCCGCGATCTGCTCGAGCCGCCGCACCTGGACGGGGTAGGCCTGCACCCACTCGAGCAGCGAATTGCGTTCCGGATCCAGGCGGCTGCGCGCGTTTTCGTACGCCTGAAGCAGCCGCCCATCACCGGAGATGAGGTAGCCGCGCATGGCGCTTTCCATGTCGAGGTCCAGCTTCTGGACGGCGTACGCCCGGCTGATGACCTGGTCCGTGGCCTCCACCGATCGGAGCGTCGCCATCAGGTATGCGACGACCGCGACGAAGATGAGCGCGCTGACGGTCCCCAGCACCAGCGGCAAGGACACGTTCCGCCTCAGGATGCGGCGGAACGCGGTGGACGGATCGTTCGACTGGCTGAGTGGCACGCGTTCTCTTCGTGTTGATGGGCAGACGGCGGCGGGCAATGCACCCGCATCAAATGGAAGAGTGTGCCGCAATCCCCCGCCGCCGTGGCGCTGCGCTGTCGCAATGAGACAATCACGCGATGAGCGC
>DAIMZU010000349.1:0-4053 GCA_036733845.1 Ramlibacter sp. | reverse complement strand
GTGCCGGTGAGGGTGCTGCGGTGGTCGATCACCTTCCGCACGCCGCGGCGCTCGTCCCGCTGAAACAGTGCGCCGCCGCCGTGACCACCCGGCGTGCATCGCCCGGGCGTGGTGGCGGGCGTCCGCCAGCCGCGAGGCCCTGCGTAAGGATTGAAGGAAGTGGTGGCCAGTGATAGAGTGAACGCGCTTGCGGTGCCATGCACCGGCGTGGGCAAGCTGCCAGCCCGCTGGTCGATCCAGCGAATCGCAGCCCTCAGAGACCACGGACTCCCGCCCGTTGTGCGACCCCGCCGCCCTTCCGATGGACGGCCCGACACCCGACCCGCGGCATCCCTTTCCAGGATGGCCCGTTTCTTTGTGTCCCGCGTGCCTGCGCATGCGGGATCGTCTTACCCTTTCCGCGGGAAGCTGCCACTTCCCCGAAGGGATCGGCGTGGCCCCGCGCGTTCTTCAAGGAGCCACCATGACCCATCCCGAATCGAACCCGGGCGCTTCCGGCACTGAGCCCCGCGAGGTGCCTGCGGGCACAGCACCGCCGTCAGCGGCATGCGCATGCCCCGAGACCGCCGGTAGCCATCGCGCCGCGGCCCTCGCGGCGCTGCGGACCGATGGCCTGGCCATTGGCGAGTGCATCAGGACGCTGGCCGTCCCCAATGACGATCCCTACGTCACTGCGGCCCGCGAGGCCATCCGATGGGACGACGACGTGGAGATCGACGACGAGACGACCACCTCGGTCGGCGACGGCGGCGCCTGGGTCCTGGCGTGGCTGTGGGTCAGCGACCACCAGGCCGGCGTTCTCTCGCACAGCGAGATGCTGGAGGAACTGGCCGAGCACGCGGGCCAGGCCCTCGCCGCCGTCCACGGCCTCGACAAGGAGACCTTCGCGCTGCGCGAGAACCAGCTCCTCTGGCTGGAGGAACTGGTCACCCACCATGCCGAAGAGATCGATGCGATCACGTCGGTACGGCCCACGGCCGAACCCGGCGCCATCCTGTGGGTCGACGAGACGGGGAGCGCCCTGTGGTTCGTTCCTTCCGAGGCGCTGCTGCATCTGCTTGGGCTCGCCAGGAAGGCCGGCCTGGCGCCGAAGCTCGCCGAACATTGCGAGCGCTTCTGCGCGCAGTACGGCAGGACGCTGGACGCGGTTCTGACCGTGATCCCGCTGGGCTGATCCGGTCGGGACAGGCACAGGCGCCGCCGGCGTTGCATCGGCCAATGCCGGATGGCCTCGATTTTTCCGGGCTGGGCTTGCCTGCGTACGCGGCGGCTCGGCCCGCCCTGGCCGGCGCCTGCCGGCCTTCGCTCTGGGCACCGGACCGCCGTGCGCGGACCGGGCGCCAGACCTTCATCGCCGTCCGACGCGCCGATCGGGCGCCGGACATGTTTCAACCCCCGCGGGACGCACTCCCGCAGGGGGCGGCCCCGCGACCTGTTCAATGGGACCGTCAATGAACAAGCACCAAGTCATGGCTCTTTCCAACCTGCGGCCGGAGACGGTCGTTGCCGTGGAAGGAGTTCCGTTCACCAGCCGCGCGCTGGCACTGCCTGGCGTCGAGGCAGCACGCGAGTCGCTGTCCGAAGTCGCCCCCGGCGGCGCGGCCGATGCGGACGAAGGGATCGACGTCAAGGCCGGATGCCGCCTGGAGCCCGACACCGAGGCCCGCATGGTCGTGATGGAGCAATTCATCGTGGCCGGCGGCCTGTGCCACGACGACGATGCCGGGCACTGCAACCCCCTGACCGAAGACCAGGGCAACGGCAGCCTGTACCACCGCGGGCGCCGCGCGCGCCCTGGCGAGGAGGCGTCCTTTTTCGAGGCGCTGGGCCGCGACGGCGAGGGCAACAAGGACCTCGCCGCGGAATGCGTGTCCGACCTCCTGGCCGGACAGGTCTGCGCGTCGATCCGTTCGAACCGTTCGCTGATGGCGACACTCGGCAATCTGCTGCGCAGCCGTGGCCGGGCGGCCGCCAGCTGGGACGCGGTCCTCAAGACGGTCGCGCAGGCCATCCACCAGGAAGGCTGGGCGTACGCGCTGGACTACGTGGCGCAGTGGTTCCTCGACGTGCCGTGGTGGGCCGAGCTGCCGCAGGCCTGGCGCGACAAGCTCAAGGACCTGTCCAGCCTGCTCGACGAGCGCGAGGCCGAGGCCGCGTGGAAGCGCGCCCGCGCCGCGGGCCGCATCGGCAGCCCGCTCGCCGTCCTGCTCGACATCTACGAGCATGGTGGCGTGGTCTACAGCGTCGCGGGTCAGGGCATGCAATGCCCCTGGGACACGACGCGCGGCGGCGCCATCTGGGTGCCGGACCAGCAGGCCGAGGACAACATCCGTTGCAACGTGCTGCGGGCGCTGGGCGGCGGCGAGGTGCGCTGGTTCGGCGCCACCGGCGGCGGGAACGAACCGCCGGTCGTTCGCCATTCCAACGACGGCGGGCACACCTGGGACGGTGACCATGCGACCGAGGCCGGCCCTCTGGCCGCGTGGGCCGACGCGCGCGGCCTGAGCCTCGCGCCGGCCGAGCTCGCGGCCACGCTCGCCGAGGAGGCCACGCGCTACTGCCAGGCCGTGCTGGAGGAATACAACGCCTGGGTCAACGGCGAGGTCTACGGCGTCGTCGTCTACGTGCTAGACCGCGCCACCGGACGGCGCATCGAGGACCGCGACGAGGAATGCTGGGGCTTCATCGGCCATGCGTATGCCGAGGAGACCCTGGAGGACACGGTGCTGTCCACGGTGGTGCGCCTGGGCGCCGCGGCGCACTAGCCGCGCAACGGCTGCCGCGGCCGGCCACTGTCCCATCCGGGGCGTGGCGCCGTGGCACTTCACATCCGTTCAGTCCCGGCGTACGGGCTGGGCACAAAAGGCCGTAGGCGGCAAGGCGCCGCCGCGGCGTCATCGATCACCCCCCGGGGCGCCGTGCCCCTCGGGGGCAGGCCGCCCCTTCACTTCCTGAAGGAGAAATCACATGAGCAACGACATGAGAGATCTTGTCGACAGCCTCCTGGCGTACGCGCTGAGGTACGCCGCCGACGACGGCAAGGCCGCCAGCGCCAGTTGCTGGGACCTGGTCGCCCAGGCGCGGCGCTGCCTGCGCGAGACCGAGCACCAGCGTAGGCCGGGCGAGGACGCAGAGGATGCCGAGGCGAACCGCGGGACGGCGCGCGCGCGAGCGCTGAACGCGCTGCGCCGCGACGGCCTGACCATCGGCGAGTGCCTCCAAGTGCTCGCCGCGCCCGAAGACGACCCGTATGTCTCGGCGGCCCGCGAAGCCACGGCGTCGAACGCGGACATCCGGATCGACGTCCACACGGCCACGGCGCGCGGAGAGGGCGGCGCGTGGGTGCTGTCCTGGCTTTGGATCAGCGACCGCCAAGCCGGGGTGCTTTCGCACAGCCAGATGCTGGAGGAAGTGTGGCGGCGTGCGGGCGACCTGCTCACGGGCGCGCACGGGCTCGATGACGGTACGGCGTGGCTGAGGAACAACCAGGTGCTCTGGCTCGACGCCGTGTGCGCCAGGTTCTCCCGGGAGATCGACGGCGTCGAGGCCGCCCGGCCCGGCGCCGGATGCGGCCCCATCGTGTGGGTCGATGAGCGGCGGCGCGAACTGCGGTTCGTGCCCTCGGAGGCCGTGCTGCAACTGCTGGCGCTGGCGCGCCGGGCGGGGCTCGAGCGCCATGTGGCGGAGCACTGCGAGCGCTTCTGTTCGCTGCACGGCCGCGCGCTGGATGCGTTGCTAGCTTCCGTCCCGCTGCGCTGACGCGGCGCAATGAACAAGGAGATGGACATGCCTCGATATGGCGTTTTTCAAGATGGCGGTCGCTATGACGACCTGGGCACACTCTGCGAGGCGATCGGCCTCGCAGAAGAGTTGATGGGAGGCATCCCGGTCGGCGAGTGCTCGACCTTCACCGTGGAGCGCGACGGCCGACTGCTGGCGAGCGTGACGAACCGCCGCATCACCGGGACCTTCCACAAGGAATACTGGAGCGCAAGGGAGGAGGCGGTGGAGTGCGAAGCGCTCGAGTTCGACGCGACCGGCCACGTGCTACGC
>DAIMZU010000348.1:0-4053 GCA_036733845.1 Ramlibacter sp. | reverse complement strand
GGCGTGCAGCACCTCGACCCCGTATTACTCGCGGAAGGCGTCGATCATGGCCGGCGGACAGGCCGACCCGCCGATGACGGTGCGCCGCAGGGTCGAGAACCGCAGGTTCGCCGGCCCCATGTGGCCCAGCAGCATCTGCCAGACCGTCGGCACGCCGGCGGCGTAGGTGACCTTCTCGGCTTCCATCAGCTCGTACACGGACTTGCCGTCCAGAGCCGGGCCCGGAAAGACAAGCTTGCATCCGGTCAGCGCCGCAGAATAGGGGATGCCCCAGGCGTTGACGTGGAACATGGGCACGACCGGCAGCACGGAATCGCGGGCCGAGATCCCCATGACGTCGGGAAGGGCGGCCGCGTAGGCGTGCAGCAGGGTGGAGCGGTGGCTGTACAGGGCCGCCTTCGGGTGGCCGGTGGTGCCACTGGTGTAGCACATGCTGGACGCGGAGTTCTCGTCGAAGCTCGGCCACTCGTACTCGGCCGGGAAGCCGCCGATCCAGTCTTCATAGGCGACCAGGCCCGGCACGCCACTGTCGGCCGGCAGCTGCGCGCGGTCGCACAGCATCACGTACTGCCGGATTCCGGGGCAGCGGGCGTGGAAGGCCTGCACCAGGGGCAGGAAGGTGGCGTCGAAGCAGAGGACGCGATCCTCGGCGTGGTTGGCGATCCAGGCGATCTGGTCCGGATGCAGCCGCGGGTTGAGGGTGTGCAGCACCCGCCCCGAACCGGACACGCCGAAGTAGAGCTCGAGGTGTCGATAGCCGTTCCACGCGAGCGTCGCCACCCGGTCCGAAAAGCCCAGCCCGATGCCGTCGAGCGCCCGGGCGACCTGGCGCGAGCGGCCTGCCACGTCGGCCCAGGTGTAGCGGTGGATGTCGCCTTCGACCCGGCGGGAGACGATTTCCCCATCGCCATGGTGCCGCTCGGCAAACGCGATCAGCGACGAGATCAGCAGCGGTTGGTCCTGCATCAAGCCCAGCATTTCATCTCCTTTATTCGTTCTCCACAGCGGATCAGTATGGCGCAGGACCTCCGCCGGCCAAAACACAGGAATTCCCTCATGCCGCCGCGAAGCTGGCACCTGCGGGACAATCCGTCCTCACGCTTTCACCACGACCATGAACTACCCCATCCGCAAGTCCGACGACGAATGGAAGGCGCTGCTCGCCGAAAAGGGCGCCGAACCCGGCGCGTTCGAGGTCACCCGCCGGGCGGCCACCGAGCGCCCGTTCACGGGCCGCTTCGAGCAGGTCTGGGCCGACGGCAGCTATCACTGCATCTGCTGCGGGGCACGGCTGTTCGATTCGCAGGCCAAGTTCGATGCCGGCTGCGGCTGGCCGAGCTTCTCGCAGGCGCTGCCGGGCGCGATTGCCGAGCACACCGACCGCAGCCACGGGATGGTGCGCGTCGAGACGGTATGTGCACAATGCGGTGCCCACCTGGGCCATGTGTTCCCGGACGGGCCGGCGCCCACCGGGCTGCGCTACTGCATGAACTCCGCCTCCCTCGACTTCCAGTCCGGCGGCGACTGACCCGCGACGAACCCGCATGAAGCTGCTGCTCGACTACTTTCCCATCATCCTCTTCTTCGTGGCCTACAAGGTCGCGGACATCTACTGGGCCACGGGCGTGGCCATTGTCGCCACCATCCTGCAGATCGCCTGGATCCGGTGGCATTCGGGCAAGGTGGATGCCATGCAGTGGCTCAGCCTGGGCGTCATCGTTCTGTTCGGCGGTGCGACCCTGCTGGCGCAGAACGAGACCTTCATCAAATGGAAGCCCACGGTCCTGTACTGGCTCATGGGCGGTGCGCTGCTGGTGGGGCAATGGATCTTCCAGCGCAACCTGCTCAAGACGCTGATGGGATCGCAGATCGACCTGCCGGAGGCGGGCTGGCGCATGATGAACTGGAGCTGGACGGTGTTCCTGCTCGCCATGGGCGCGCTCAACCTCTGGGTCGCCTACAGCTTCTCCACGGACGCCTGGGTCAACTTCAAGCTGTTCGGCGGGCTGGGCCTGATGGCGGTGTTCGTTCTCGGCCAGGCCGTGTGGCTGGGCCGCTATGTCAAGGACGAACCGGCCGCAGCCGCGGCTTCGGCCCAGGAGGAGCGGCCGCGATGAGCGGAACCGGCATCTCCGCCCAGGACCTCCACCGGGCGCTCACCGCCGCGTTGTCGCCCACGCGGCTCCAAGTGCTCGACGAAAGCCACGCCCATGCCGGCCACGCCGGGGCGGACGGCACCGGTTTCGGCACCCACTTCCGGGTACGGATCGCCTCGCCACTGCTGGCCGGCAAGCCCCGGGTGGCGCAGCACCGGCTTGTGTATGATGCGCTGCACGATTTCATCGCCCGCGGCCTGCACGCGCTGGCCATCGAAGTCCTCTGATCTCCCTGTCGAATCGTCCAGGAACTCACTCCCCCATGAAAAAGCCCCTCCTCGCCATCATGATGGCCGCCGCCACCGTGTGCGTGGCCCTGCCCGCCGCCGCGCAGAACATTGCGATCGTCAACGGCAAGCCGGTGCCCAAGGCCCGCGCCGATGCGCTGGCTACCCAGCTCGCCCGTTCGGGCCGGCCGGTCACCCCGGAGATCGCGGGCCAGATCCGCGAGGAAGTCATCGCGCGCGAGATCTTCATGCAGGAAGCCCAGCGTCGCGGGCTCGAGGCCAGCGAGGAGTACCGCACCCAGATGGAACTGGCCCGCCAGACCATCATGATCCGCGAGCTGTTCGCCGACGTCCAGAAGAAGAACCCCGTCACCGACGCCGAGATCAAGGCCGAGTACGACAAGTTCGTTGCAGCCAACGGCGGCAAGGAATACCGCGCCCGCCACATCCTCGTGCCCACCGAAGCCGAGGCCAAGACCATCATCGCCAATCTCAAGAAGGGCGGGAAGTTCGACGAGATCGCCAAGAAGCAGTCCAAGGACCCGGGCTCCGGTGCCCAGGGCGGCGACCTCGACTGGGCCAGCGCGGAGAGCTACGTGCCGGAGTTCTCGCAGGCCATGACCAAGCTGTCGAAGGGCCAGACCACCGAGACGCCGGTCAAGACCCAGTTCGGCTTCCACGTCATCCGACTCGACGACGTGCGCGACGCGAAGCTGCCCGCCCTTGACGAAGTCAAACCGCAGATCGCGCAACAGCTTCAGCAGCAGAAGCTCGCCGAGTTCCAGGACGAGCTGCGCTCGAAGGCCAAGGTGGAGTGATTACCGGGGGAGGACGCGTCCTCCCCCCTGCCGACGGATCAGCGCACGATCCAGGTGAACGCAGCGAGAAGGCCGATCATCACCGGCTGGTGCAGCATGTACCAGCTCAGGCTCCATCGGCCCATCCAGGCCAGCGGCCGCGCGGCATCCGGTATCGGTCCACCGACAACCCGAGGATGCCGACGCAGCAGCCACTGGCCGGCGGCCATGCCCCACCACATCACGCCCAGCCAGGGCACGAGCGGCACGTAGTCTTCCGTCACGGGCTTGCGCCCGATCAGCCCCAGCCAGTTCAGCACCGGCGCATTCAGCACTTCGGGGGCGAACCCCGCGTCGTGCGCGGCCTGTGCCGCGAACTTCAGGCCGATGGCCACCACCCCCGCCAGCCAGAGCCAGCCGCCCCAGCCGGCCGTCAGCCGCACGACCACCAGCATCACCGCAATGCCGTGCAGCACCCCGAAGTAGATGAAGCTCTTCGGGAATGCCAGCCATGATGCTGCGCTGACCAGCAGTGCGCACCCAGCCACCTGCGCCCACCGCCGCCAGAATCGAGGCCAGCCCTGCCCCTGGGTGTTCGCCGCGGCCTGGCCCAGGCCCGCGCAGAACAGGAAAAGGCTGACGATGGCCACCCGCTGCCAGGTCCAGAACGGATCCCGGTAGAAGTCCTGCCGCCACCACCCGAACCAGTTCAGGTCGAAGCAGAAATGGAACACCGTCATCCACGCGATCGCGACGCCGCGCAATGCATCGATACGGTCGTGTCTGGCAGTAGTCGCGAAGCCCATGCAGGCACTGTAACCAACGCCGCCCGCGCCGGACGGCAGCCGGCCGCCGACGGAGACCCGCCCCACC
>DAIMZU010000347.1:0-4061 GCA_036733845.1 Ramlibacter sp. | reverse complement strand
CGCGCAGGAGGCGCTCGCGATGGGGCTGTGCAATGTGGTGGTGCCGCACGACCAGCTCGACGCCGAGGTGGCGAAGTGGGGCCGTGAGATCGTCGAGAAAAGTCCCACCGCGCTGGCAATTGCCAAGCGGTCATTCAATGCGTCTACCGAACACATCCGCGGCATCGGCAGCCTCGGCATGCAGGCCCTGAGCCTCTACTACGACACCGACGAGTCGAAGGAGGGCGTGCGCGCGTTTCTCGAGAAGCGCAAGCCTGACTTCCGCAAGGTTCTCGCGGAGCGCAACGCAGCCAGGAAGTGATCGGCATCTGGCAGGGCCTACCGGCTCTGTGCATCAACTTCCGCCGCCGGGCCGGCGCACCAACCCACGACCCACATTCGCCGTCAGGCGTGACCTAGTGGTGATGCCTGCAGTTGCCGGACGGCCTGCCGCCGCTAACTAAGCCATCGCGAGGTGCCGCCGTGCCATTGTCCGGAACTCCGTCGGCCGTTGCTTCGTGTGTTTCTTGAAGAACCGGCCGAAGTAGGCCTCGTCCTCGAAGCCCAGTTCCCACGCAAGCTGCTTGATGCTGACGGAGGAATACACGAGCTCCCGCTGCGCTTCGTGCAGCAGCCGTTCGTTGATGGCATCCAGCGGAGATATCCCGAGCACGTCCCGGCACAGGCGGCCGAGGTGGCCGACGGAAACACCAAGCGCCTCCGCGTAGTGGGCCACGCTGCGTCGCGTGCGGAAGCGCTCGTCGACAAGCCGGCGGAAGTGTTCGATCTGGAGGGCCTTGCGCGAGCGCTGTTCGCTGGGCACCGCCGCGCCCTGACTGATGCGCGAAATCTGCACGAGCAGCGCTGCCAGCAAGGCCATGCCGCTGGCCACGTGGCCAGCCGTGCCATGGCGCGACTCGCGTTCGATGGCCTCGAACAGCGGCATTAGGTCGTCCGCGTAGGGGCTCCTGGCGTCGACGGGCATGACCCTGGGTGTCCGGATGTGGGCCAGCAACTCCGGCGAAAGGGCTGCTACCAGAGATTCCAGCGACCGCTGTGGCGCGGTGATCACGGGGCCGTCGACATCGCTCGGGAATCGGAAGCCGTGCACCACCCCCGCCGGGACGATCACGACGCAGGGAGGCGATAGCCGCCAGCGCCGGTGGTCCATCAGGACCTCGCCGGTGGCGCTGCCTGCCACGACGTACAGCAACTGCAGCAGCCCGTCGTGCACGTGCGGTTCGATCTCGAAGTCGTAGAGACTGGAGCGCTCGGGGATGTGTTCGATGTGGACGAAGTCGAGCCACGCCGGCGCGGAATCTGTGCCGTACAGGGCAAAGCGGGGGACCATTGACATGCACGAATTGTCCGGTTATTCGCCGCCTTTGTCGATTGTGCGCTGCCCGCATGGCAACGACCATCCAGCCCCACGACAAAGGAGACGATTGCCATGCATCGACGCATTTGGGCTCCAATGCGGCTGCCGGTCATTGGCCGCGCCCCGGAGACCAAACTCGAAAAATCCTGTTGTGCAGGTGCCACTCCGTTGGCGGGAGCCGCTTTATGAGCGGCGGTTTCCACTGGTTGGACCTCACCGCCCGCAATTACGTGGTGACCGGCGCCGCCAGCGGCATCGGCCGCGCCGTCGCCGAGTCGCTCGTGCGTGTCGGCGCGCATGTCGCGCTCGTGGACCGCGACGGGCAGGCCGCGCAGGTGGCCGCGGAGCAGCTAACGGCGCAAGGCGCACGGGTGATCGCCATCGAATGCGACATCGCTTCCGAATCCGCCGTGATCGCGGCGGGCGAGCGTGTGCGCCGCGATCTCGGCCGGGTCAGCGGCTTGGTCAACAACGCGGGGCTGCTGCGTGCCGGCAGTCTGGCGGACGTGGCAGTAGCCGACTGGAATGCGGTCTTGGCGGTCAACCTCACAGGCTACCTGCTGTGCTCGCGTGAATTCGCGAAGGACATGCTGGAGCAGGGCCACGGCAGCATCGTGCACATCGCCTCGATTTCGGCGCTGCATCCGCAGACCCGCAGCGGTGCCTACAGTGCGAGCAAGGCCGGTGTGCTGCTCATGAGCAAGCAACTGGCCGCCGAGTGGGGCCCGAGCGGGGTGCGCAGCAACGCCCTCTGCCCGGGAATGATCCGCACCAGTCTCTCGGCGAAGTTCTACGAGCAAGCCGGGTTCGAGCAGGCGCGTGCAGCCGTGACAGCCAGCCGGCGCATCGGCGAGCCACTGGACATCGCCCAGCCCGCCCTGTTTTTGCTGAGCGATCGCTCCGCCTATGTCAACGGCACCGAACTGGTTGTGGACGGTGGCCTCGACTGCATGTTGATGGACATGGTGCCGCGGCCCGGCTTCAACACCACGGCGCCGGCGGCTCGGGAGAAGAACCAATGAAACGTGTCGAATGCGATGTGCTGGTGGCCGGTTCCGGCGCCGGCGGCCTGTCCACGGCCATCACCGCCCGCAAGGCAGGAATGGACGTGCTCTGCGTCGAGAAAGAGCCCGTGTTCGGTGGCACGACGGCATTCAGCGGCGGCGTGCTGTGGATACCGGGCAACCCGCACTGCGAAGCCGCGCGGCGGGACAGCCGCGCCGCTGCCCTAGAGTACCTGAAGAACGAAGCCGGCGTCTTCTTTGACCCGGCGGCCGCGGAGGCGTTCCTCGACAACGGCCCGCGCATGGTGGAGTGGTTCGAGCGCGAGACCGACGTCCAGTTCGTGCCTACCCTGTACCCGGACTATCACCCAACGGTGAAGGGCGGTGTGGACATCGGCCGCTCCATCCTCGCGAAGCCCTACGACATCCGCGCGCTCGGCGCCGACATGGCGCGGTTGCGCCCGCCGCTGAAGACCATCACCTTCATGGGCATGATGTTCAATTCGTCGAACGCGGACCTGAAGCACTTCTTCCGCGCGACGCGTTCGCTGACCTCTTTCGTCTACGTCGCCCGGCGCCTGGCGGCGCACCTGAAGGACCTGCTGCTGTACCGCCGCGCCGTGCAGGTGACCAGCGGCAATGCGCTGGCCGCCCGGCTGGCCAAGTCCGCGCTGGACCTGGGCGTGCCGATCTGGACGTCTTCGCCCGTGCAGCGGTTGATCGTGGAGCAGGGCGCGGTGCGCGGCGCCGTGGTGCAGCACGAGGGCGAGCAGGTGCAGGTGCACGCGCGGCACGGGGTCGTGCTCGCCTGCGGCGGCTTCCCCCACGACGCCGAGCGCATCCGACAGGCCTACCCCCACCTGCGCAGCGGCGGCGAGCACGTCTCGCCCACGCCGGCCGGCAACACCGGCGATGGCATCCGCATCGCCGAAGCGGTGGGCGGCCAGTTCGACATCCGCTTCCCTTCCGCCTCCGCCTGGATGCCGGTATCGCGCGTGCCGTACAGCAACGGCAGCTACGGCGTATTCCCGCACCTGCTCGACCGCTACAAGCCCGGCGTAATCGGCGTCACGCGCAACGGCCGGCGCTTCTGCAACGAGTCCGAGTCCTACCACGACGTGGGCGCCGCCATGATCCGGGCGTGCACCGGCGAGCGTGAGACGGCCATGTGGCTGGTGTGCGACCAGCGCACGTTGTCCAAGTTCGGCCTGGGTTTCGTGAAGCCCACTCCCATGCCCATCGGCGCGTACCTGCGCAACGGGTACCTGCTGCGCGGCCGCACGCTGGCCGAACTGGCGCAGCAGGCGGGCATCGACCCGGGCGGCCTGGAGCAGACCGTGCGCGAATACAACCAGGGCGCGGTGCACGGCGAAGAACGCCAGTTCGGCCGCGGCAGCACCTCCTTCAACCGCTACCTGGCGGACCCGGACCAGAAGCCGAACCCGTGCGTGGCGCCGCTCGAGAAGGGTCCGTTCTATGCCGTGAAGCTGCTCGTGGGCGACCTCGGCACCTTCGACGGCCTGCGCACCACACCGGTGGGTCAGGTGCTGTCCGCCGGCGGCGCTGTCATCGAAGGCCTGTACGCGGTGGGCAACGACCGCGCCAGCGTGATGGGCGGCAACTATCCCGGCGCGGGCATCACGCTGGGGCCGAACATGACCTTCGGCTGGATCACCGGCCGCCATCTCGCGGCGTTGGCA
>DAIMZU010000346.1:0-4063 GCA_036733845.1 Ramlibacter sp. | reverse complement strand
GGTCAGGTTGTCGGGCGAATCGTCCACCACGAGAACGGTGGGGCGCGCGGAGTTTTCGACAGGAGATTCCCGGGTGTCTTCCATCGCACTTGTGTCGATCATGGAGCGGTCAAGGCCCGCGCGGCGTCGTCGAGCAGCGCATGGGCAGATTCGAAGTCAAAGGACCGCAGCGCCTGCGCAATGGCCGTCGCCTGGACTGGAAAAGCGGTTTCAAACACCGCTGCGTTTTCTTCCCACAAGCGAGGCGCGGAGGCGTCGTCATCGGCGAGCAGGGCGCGAAGCCGCTGCGCGAGCGCGGACACCTGCCGCGGATCGGCCGGGACGGCCAAGGGCGCAGGCGGCGCACTGGCAGCGAGCACCGGTCCCAGCGCGTGAATCAGCGGTTCGAGTTCCGCCAGTACGCTTGCCAGCGCGGCATCGATGTCGTGGGCTTCTCGTGACGATGCGCAGGCAGCCTCGAGTTCCCCCGCGAGCGCCTGGACGCGGCTCGCTCCGATGTTGCCGGCGTTGCTCTTGAGCGTGTGCGCACAGCGGATGGCGGCCTGCGGATCCGGATCGTGGCGGGCGATCGCAAATCGCTGCCCAAAATCGGCCTGGCTGCCATGGAATCGTGCCAGCATGCGCCGATAGAGCGCCTCGCTGTACAGGGAGCGGGACCGTCCGATGGCGGTGTCGATGCCGGGGAGTGGTGGCAACGGAGGCAGGGGCGCGGTGGTCGCAGATGCACCGCCGCCGATCGTGTCCGCATCGGCTGCCGCCGCGCGCGCACGCACCCGCACCCACCGGGCCAGGGTGTCGAACAGCGCCGCTTCGTCGAGCGGCTTGGAGACATGGTCGACCATCCCGGCGGCAAGCACCTTCTCGCGGTCACCGGCCATCGCATTGGCGGTAAGGGCGATCACCGGCAGGTGCGCCCACGCAGGGTTGGCGCGAATCCTGCGCGTGGCCTCATAGCCGTCCATCACCGGCATCTGGCAATCCATGAGGATGCCGTCGAAATCAGCGTCCTGCCCGAGCAGCTCGAGCGCGTGCTGGCCGTCGCGTGCGCAGGCCACGCCGATGCCGGCCTGCGCGAGCACTTCGACGGCGAGTTCGCGGTTCATGACGTTGTCTTCGACCAGCAGGAGCCGGGCACCCCGCAGGCGCTCCATCGCCAGGGCTGTTCCGGCATCGGGGTCGCGCCCGGTGGGGGCCGGCAGGCGGCGGTTTCCCAGGACGTTGCCAACCGCCTCGAAGAACGAAGAGGGCGAGGCCGGCTTGGTCAGCATCCCGGCCAGCGGAACGCCCACGCTCGCGGCTGCGCCCAGCGCCTCCTCGCGGCCGAAGCTGGTCACCATGATGATGCCCGGGGGAGAGTGGATCGCCCCCTGCAGCCGCTGCGCAGTCGCGATGCCGTCCAGGCCAGGCATCTTCCAGTCCAGCAGCACCAGGTCGAAGGGGCGCCCGCTGGCGCGCGCATCGCTGTCGAGCCGCAGGGCATCCTCGCCGCTGTCGGCCGTCACCACGTCGAGGCCGAAGCTGGTGCCCCAGGCCTGCAGGATCTTGCGGGAGGTGGCGTTGTCGTCGACCAGCAGCAGGCGCCGTCCGCGGAACTCGGTGGCGCCTGGCATGGCGCGCGGCTGCGATGCCTGCAGGCCGAGCCGGGCCGTGAAGTGGAACACCGACCCGCGGCCGGGTTCGCTGTCGACCCAGATGCGGCCCTGCATCATGGCGACCAGGTCGCGGCTGATGACCAGCCCCAGCCCGGTGCCGCCGTAGTTCCGGGTCGTCGATGCATCGGCTTGCGTGAAGGGCTGGAACAGCCGGGAGACCTGCTCCCGTGTCATGCCGATGCCGGTGTCACGAATCCAGAAGTGCAGCTCCACCGCCTCCGGGGAACGTTCGAGGACCTCGACGCCGATCACGATCTCACCCGCGGCCGTGAACTTGGCGGCGTTGTTGCCGAGGTTCACCAGGATCTGTTCCAGTCGCAGCGGGTCGCCGCGCAGCGAGGTCGGCACTTCGGCGCCGACGTCGAACAGCAGCTCGATGCCTTTTTCCTGTGCCTTCATGCCCACCAGGTTGGCGAGCTGCTCGAGGACCTCGTCCAGCCGGAAGTCGATCGTCTCCAGCGACAGCTTTCCGGCTTCGATCTTCGAGAAGTCGAGGATGTCGTTGATGATGCCCAGCAGGTGCTGTCCCGAGCGGTGGACCTTCTCGATGTAGTCGCGCTGGCGCCGGTCGAGGTCGGTCTGCAGCGCCAGGCGCGCCATTCCGATGATGGCGTTCATGGGGGTGCGGATCTCGTGGCTCATGTTGGCCAGGAACTCGCTCTTGCTGCGGTTGGCGGCTTCCGCCGCGTCCTTAGCCTCGGCGAGCGCGGCGGCCACGCGCTTGCGTTCGGTGATGTCCTCGAATGCAATGACCGCGCCGATCACCTCGCCGCCGCGCGCCATCGGCGCGGCGGTGTAGGCCACCGGAAAACTGGTGCCGTCCGCGCGCCAGAACAGCTCGTCCTCGCTGTGCATCGCCTGGTTGGCTTCCAGTGCCCGCCGGATCGTGCTGCGGGTGGTGCCGTCCACACCCGGCTGGCTGCCGCGGCAGAAGGTCGCCCGCTTGTCTCGGCCCACCAGTGACGCGTCATCGGCGTACCCGAGCAGCCGCACCGCGGCCGGGTTCGCGAACGTGACGTGGCCCCGCGGATCCACGCCCACGATGCCCTCGGAGGTGGAGGCGAGCAGCAGGCGCAGCTCGGCTTCCTTTTCGGCAAGCTGCCGCGCGGCCAGTGCGCGCTCGGTGATGTCCCGCGCCATCACCAGGAAGCCCGCAAAGCTGCCATCGCCGTTGCGCAGCAGGTTGCGCTGGAACGAGAACAGGCGCCGCATGCCACGGAAGGTGACGTCCTGCTCGTACAGTTCCACGTCACGGTTGGCCGCGAGCTGGGCCGCTTCCGCGGCCTCGATGGAATCGGCCACCTCGGGCAGCAGAACCTCGTGGGGGCGTCGGCCGACGAAGTCCTGGCCGGTGACCGGCACGTTCAGCTCTGTGTAGCTGCGGCTGACCGCGCGGAACACGCCGCGCGCGTCCTTCAGGGCGATGGGGTCGGGCGAGGCGCCCAGGATGCGGTTGAAGTCCCGGATCGCGCCTTCGGCCCGGTTGACCGCCGAAGCGAGCTGATTGGTCCGCTCGTCGACCAGCCGCTCGAGGTCGCGCCGGTGCGCGTCCAGCTCGGCGCTCATCAGCTTCTGCTGGGTGATGTCCGTCCAGATGACCAGCAGGTAGTCCCGTCCGGACAACGAGAGGGAACGGGTGGTCAGGTGAGCATCGATGATGCGGCCGTCCCGCCGCCGGTACCGGTTATCGAAGCTGCTGCCGGCCATGGCCTCGGCGACGCGGTGCGGCAGGTCCTCGCGCGCGATGCTGGCCTGGATGTCGTGCAGCGTCATCGACTTCAGGTCCTCGGCGGTGTAGCCGAGCATCCGGCAGGTTGCCTGGTTCACCAGGACGAAACGCAGGCTGCCCGGGTCGATGAGATAGATGGCGTATGGCGCCTCCTCGAGGATGGCACTGACCATCCGCTGCGACTGCTGCTGGGCGCTTCGGGCACGCCGCCGATCGATGACCGATGCCAGCCGCAACGCCAATGCCTTGAGCAGGTCGCGTTCTTCCGGCAAGAAGGGGTCACCCGCGTCCGAAGGGAGTGGCGACCGGTAAGCCACGACCAGGGTGCCCTGGTCCCCGTCCTGGAGCACGAAGTGCTCCGCCAGCTGCGTGCCGATGGCCGCGCCGCCATAGTGGCGGCCCTGGAACTCGATGCGCGCGTCGCACTTGTCCGGGTAGCGCATGGCGCCCGGAATTCGGACCGCAACCTCGGAAAGCACCTCGTCGAGGTCTCGCTCCTCGTCCTCGGTCAGCCGGTTGACATCGAAAAGGCACGCGAGCTCCTTCATCCGCTCGCTCAGTTCCACCTGCGCGACCTGGCGCGCCTGCACTGCGTCGCGAAAGGACAGGACCGCGGTGGCCATGTCCCGCAGCAGGCTGCTGCGGCGAGTGCTGATGCGGCGGACCTGCCGCAGGGTGGGTG
>DAIMZU010000345.1:0-4063 GCA_036733845.1 Ramlibacter sp. | reverse complement strand
CGGCGGTCTTGACCATCATGGCCTCGTACAGCCGGACCCCGGTGCGCTCGAAAGCCAGCCGTTCGCCGAGCTTGTCGATCAGCACCGAGGGCTTGTGGCCCTTGAGTGCCTGCAGGGCGGTCGTCGCCAGTCCCTTGGCGGTGCCAGGGACCGGGACCGAACCGACGCGGTCGGCCTCGAGTGCGTACTGGCGCCTGACCTCATGCAGCCCCTGCGCCTCGGTCGGGGAGGTGGCGCGGGCGCCGCCTTCCTTCGCGAAGGCGACCATGTCGTCCTTCGACTTGGGTGCCATGTCCAGGCCCGTTCGGTTCAGGCCGGTGGAGACTTCGTTTTCCATGCTTGCTTTCCTTGGCGTGCCTTCAGCCCGCGACGTCCTGCGCCGAGCCGACCATGTTGCGATTGAGTTCGCCGCCGGGGGTCCATTGCCATCCGGCCGACGCGTCCTGAGACGGGGAACCCTGCGAGTTGAGCTGGTTGCGGTAGGCCAGCGATGCGACGGATTCGGCGTCCTCTTCGACGAAGCGGGTGCCGTCCTTTCGCAGGCCGACTTCGGCGGCGAGCACTTTGCGCACGAACTCGCGCTGGCTCTGGAAGCGGATGCCCTGGGGCAGCCGGCCGTCGCCGAGCACCTGCGCCGGATCGCGCCGCTCGATGTCCTTGAACAGCTTCAGGACGACCTGGAAGTGGCCGAGTTCGTAGTCCAGGAAGCGTTCCCACAGGGCCTTCAGTCGCGGGTCGCGCTCCTGCTCCGCGCAGGCCTGGTAGTTCCAGACCTCGGCCGCTTCATGCAGCAGCAGCTTTTCCAGGGGCGACTCGTCGGGGTTCAGCATCGAGCCGTAGTGGGTGATGTGCTGGCTCTCGACCGATGCAATTTCTGCGTACAGCTGCCGGGCCATGGGGTCGGCGAACACCGGGCCCACGTTCATGTAGTAATCGTGCGTCTGGTACTCGCCACCCACGAGCGTGATCGCATGCAGCTTGGTCGCCAGTTGCGCGTCGCGCGCATAGGGCTCCATCAGGTCGTCCTCCGGCGCGCGGTGATGGAAGATCGTCGGACGCCCCGGCACCAGGTCGGTGTAACCCTGCAGGATGTTGTTCGCGTCCTTGCCTTCCAGCCGGTCCAGCAGGGCGGCGTAGCGGTACAGGTGGTCGAAGTCCTCCAGCAGGCCGAAGCGGTAGCCCTGCGCCATCAGCTCGTCGGGCTCGAGCTGCGCCACGGAGGCGGTCACCTCGATGGCGACCTGCTCGTAGGCAATGGTGGTCTCCAGCGGCGAATGGTCGGCCGACAGCAGCCAGTTGATCGTGGTCGCCTGGTGCTGCTCCACCCGCATCATCTGCGCCAGCGGCACGCGGGCCTCGCGGTGCATGCGGATCAGGACCTGCTTGAGCCGGAGGGCATCGAGTTCGACGCCGTTCATGAGGATGATGCGGATGCGCGTGAACGCATCGTCGTCGAGCTTGGAGATGGGCTTTTGCACCATGTCCTTCCAGGTGAAGCGCTGCTTGTCCAGCGCAACACCCTTGTCCTGCAGAAGATTGAGGGCCATGTCGCTCCTTGGAAGTCGGCCCTTACCTTAGTGCCAGGACGCACCCGCTGCGGGCGCCGTCACCATCCGTTGCCTCTGATGCAACGCGGCTCAGGCAAGCGTGTTGTGCACCGCGGTCGCGGCAATGGCCGCCTGACCTGCGGCCACGTTGATCTGGTTCAGCGAATGGGCCACGTCGCCGGCCACGTACAGGCCCGGCACGGAAGTCTGGAGATGGTCGTCCACCTCGAGCTGCCCGTTGCTGGCGACCCGTGCGCCCAGGTCGGCACCCAGGTCGGACACATGGACCAGCCCGAGCGCGGGGTACAGCGTGTCGAAACCGGCTTCGGTGCCGTCGTCCAGGACCACCCGCACGCCTTGTGCGGACGTGCACCGGATGTCACGCGGCGCTGCATCCAGCACCTTCACGCCCGCTTCCTGCAGCTGGCGCAGCTCGGCGGGTGGCATGGTCCATTCGGTTCCCATCGACAACCAGGTGACCTCGTTGCCGAAGCCCTTGACGAAGAGGGCCTCGCGCAGGCCGTGCCCCTCGCGTCCGAGCACCGCCACGTTCTGGTGCTGGGTCTCGAACCCGTCACAGATCGGGCAATAGCGGATCCGGCCGGCATGCAGTCCCTCGTCGAGTCCTTCGATCTCGGGCGCGACGTCCCGCGCCCCGGTGCACAGGATCACCGTACGCGCTCGCAGGCGCTGGCCGCCAGCCTCGGCTTCGAAGACGCCCTGTGCATCGCGCCGCAGGGACGTGACCCGCGCCTGCAGGGGCTCGACACCATAGCGGTGCGCGTGCTCGCGCAGGCGTTCGAGCAGGGCCGTTCCGGTGATGCCGTCGGGAAAGCCCAGCACGTTGCGGGTCTTGGGAATCCACTGCAGCCGGCTTTCGCCGGCATCCACCAGGCGCAGCGTGCGCCGGTAGCGTGCGAGGTACACCGAGGCCACCAGCCCGGCGGGACCGCCGCCGATCACGAGGCAGTCGAGGAGGGGTGCGTTCAAGACTTCAACTCCCCCAGGGAAACTGCTTGGCCAGCATGAGCCAGAAGATGGCGAGGAATGCGAAGAAGGCGATGAAGCCCAGCGCGACCCACCACGCGAAGAACCGCCGGTACGCTGGCGACAGGGGCTGTCCCGCCGCGGCACAGGCCTGTGCCTCGTCGCGCAGGCGAAGCTGGATCCAGACCACCGGCAGCCAGCAGGCGATGGCCACCGCGTACAGGCCGGTCGACCACGCGATCCAGGGCGTGGACCAGGGAAGCTGCGCCTTGTGGACCAGCCAGGCGCCCGTCAGCGGCTGCAGGAGGGCGGTGGTCGCGGTGAACAGCCAGTCGGCCCGCACGACCTGGCGTGCCACGGCAGCGACCACCCGTGCATCCCGCTCGAGGGTGGACACCAGGAGGTAGAAGGCGGATCCGATCCCCGTGCCGAACAGCACGGTGGACGAGATCACGTGGATCCACTTGACGACGAGGTAGTCCATCCATCCCGGGCACGCGGTCCGCCCGCCCGGCGGGCAGGCTCGAGGGACCAGAGCAATCCGATGGCTGCGAGTATCGGGAGGTTCTTGCTGATCGGCCCGTAGGGATGCAGCCAGTATTCGGGAAGGAAGAGGGAGATCAGGACCGTGTAGCCGCCGATCAGGGCCACCTGGGACGCCCACAGCAGCCGCCGCCAGCGGGCGGGGCAGGCGAGCGTCAGCAGGCCCAGCAGCAGGTCGAGCGCGGCGGCGCCGTACAGTGCCACCCAGGCGAGGGTGCCGGTCAGGCCGACCCGGGCGAGCAGGGCCAGGCTGTCGTCGACCGGATAGAGGCCGAAGGACACGGCGGCCGTCCAGAGCCAGAGAAAGGCCAGCGACACGCGCAGCACCGGCAGCCACAGGCCGAGGACCGCCTGCGTGCGCAGGGCGGGTGCCTGCGCGGGCGGGATGAAGCCCGCGACGGGCCGTGGCGGGCGGCCCAGCAGGCGCTCAAAGCGCGCGCTGGAGCCGGCGTTGCCCTGCAGCAGCATGCCGGCGGTCTCGGCGTCGAGCACGCTGCGGGGCAGGTGGGCCGCCACGCGCGCGCCCAGCATGAACAGCGGGGTGGGGTAGGGCAGCATGGGCTGCGAACCGGCCACGCCCAGGGCGGCGCGCAGTTCGCGAAGGTAGTCGCGCATCGCCAGCGGCTTGGGTCCGCTGAAGGTGATCGTTTCCATCGCGGCGGGCGGCGACTCGACCAGCCGCACGATGCCTTCGACCACATCGTCCACGTGCACGGGCTGCACCTGCATGCCGCCCGACTGCGGCATGGCCAGCAGCGGTGCGGCGGCCAGCGTATTGAACAGGCCGGCGCTCGCGCCCTCGGCGCCGTACACCAGCGAGGGCTGCACGATCGCGCCCTGCAGTCCCAGCGCCCGCAGCACCTCGTCGGCGGCGCGCTTGCTGCGGTGGTAGCGGCTGGTGGCAGCGGCGTCCGCGCCCAGCGCCGACACCTGCACCACCGTGCGCACGCGCTCTTCCGCGCAGGCGCGGAAGAGCGCAGCCGGCG
>DAIMZU010000344.1:0-4066 GCA_036733845.1 Ramlibacter sp. | reverse complement strand
CGTCCGCAAGGCGGGCATCTTCATGGTCGAGATGCTGGTCAAGGCGGTCGAGCAGTTGCGCTACCGCTGGGAGGCATTCGCCGCCATCTTCACCTCGGACACGATTGCCGAGGCGACCAAGCGCCACGAGGCCCGTCTCGCGGAGATGAACCAGATCTTCGCGCAGATGTACGCCGACGCGACCAAGGGGGCGGATGCTGCCAAGGGCGCGATGAATACCGCCGCGACGGCTGCGGAGGAAATCGCCAAGCGGCTCGAAGCCGTGCGTCAGGGCACGCAGGAGGCAGTCGGGCGCGGTATCGAGGCTGTCCACAGCGCCCTGGAGAAGCTGAAATCCCGCCTCGGTGAGGTTGAGCAGGCCGTCGGCAAGGCCAATCAGACAGTCAACGACGCCACCGCCAAAATGGCCGAGGCCTATAAGGGCCTGACGTCCATCGTTGAGGCCAACCTGCTGCGCCAGATCGAAGCGGTCAAGGCGCGCTATCAGCAGGAACAGTCGGCGCTGGAGACATCCAAGCAGTCCGAAGCGGCGCTGATCACCAAGTCGACACAGTTGCTGACGGAAGCCCTCACGCAGCAGACCACGTTGCGGCGGCAGTCCACGACAGACACGCTGAAGCTCATTGACGATGAGTCCAAGGCGCGGATCGAGTCGGCCCGCCGCCAGGGTCAGACGGAAGAAGAGCGCCGCGCCAACGTCCAGCGGGTCGAAAACGACATCCTGGCCACCAAGCGCCAGACGATGACGCAGGCGCTGGCCGAGTACCGGCAGCACATCGATGCGCTCAACGCAGAGGCCAACCGGCATCTGACTGAGATCAAGCGCATCGAGGAGGAGAAGCGCCAGCTCTCGATGACGACCGAGGAACGTGTCCGCGACATCCGTCGGCAGGGCATGACCGATTTCGAGGCGACGGAAGATCGCAAGCGCCAGATCGCCGAGTACCAGGGGAAGGCACGTGAGGCGCTGGCCAACGGCGAGTTCGAGCAGGCTCGGCAACTCGCCCAGAAGGCGATGGACTTGGCCGCACAGGTGGCCAGCTCGCAAACCAGTGAAGCCAAGCGCGGCGAAGATGCCCGCAAGCAGTCCGAACAGGCGGTTTCGCAGGTCACCCAGCTCGAATCGCAGTCACGCGATGCCTATCGCAAGCAGGAATACGCGCAAGCCGAAGCCCTGATGCGCCAAGCAGACGCGTTGCGCGCCGAACTGGCCCAGAAGACCAAGGATGCGGACACCCAGATTGCGCAAGGCAAGGATGGTGTCAATCAGGCCATCCAGCGCATCCGCGAGTCAGAGGAAATCCTCAACAAGACCCTGGATGCCGAAGCCAAGGCGCACCAGACGGCCGCACAGTCAGCATTGACAGCGCGCGACCAAATCCAGCAGACCCTCACGCAGACCGAAAACCAGATCGACCAGATCACGGCCAAGTTGAAAGACGGTCTGAAGGTCACGCTGGACGCCGATACGACCCGCTTCGACAAAGCCATCGCCGATCTGGACAAGGCCCTGGCAGAAAAAGAGTACCTGCTCAAAATTCAGGCCGACTTGCAGGAGGCCGAGAAAAAGCTGCAGCAGTACGAGCAACTGCTGAAAGAGGGCAAGACACTCCCGGTCGATGCCGACGTGTCCAAGGCCAAGGAGGCGCTGGACAAGCTCAAGACCTACGCCGACCAGAACTCGCAATTCGAACTGAAGGTGGCGACCGAGAAGGCGCAGGCCGCGATCACCAACGTCGAAGGAATGATCAAGGCGCTGGACCGCATCCAGACCGAGTCCCGCCATCAGGTCAGTACCAATGCCGACGCAGCCCGCTCGGAGATCATGAGCCTGAACGGTGCCAACACCTCGAGCACCCACACGATCTACGTGCGCAAGGTGGAAGCAAATGCCACTGGCGGTGTGGTGGGCGGTGGCGTGCGCCGCTTCGCTGATGGCGGCTCTGTTGCACCGGCCTTTCCTCGAATGAGCGGCGGCTCGGTTCCCGGCTCAGGCCACCACGACACCGTGCCGCGAACCTTGGAGGCCGGTGCCTTCGTGATTCGCAAGGCTGCTGTGCAGAAGTATGGCGGCGGGGCGCTCTCGCGTCTGGCCAATGGCGTGGCACGGTTTGCCACTGGCGGCGCGGTGATGCTGGGTGGCGGCAAGCGCCCATCCGGCAACGATGCTGACGGCACGCCCAGCACACCAAAGAAGAACCGGGAGGCAGTCGAGGCGATGAAGATGATCGACCTCGGCCTGCAGGGGATGAACGAGTACACCAATTGGCTCCAGTGGAACTACGGTGCCTCGGTCAGTCTGGATATGCGCAGCAAGACGATGGATAGCTACGGCAAGCAGGCCCAGCAGGATCGGCGCGCGCTGGAAGACTTCATCAGTCGTAAGACGCTCACCGGCAACGAGCGCCAGAACCTGGAGCGCATCAAGCAGACGTGGCGGCAGGCGATGGCCCAACCGCTGCTCTGGGGCAAAGACCTGGAGCGTGAGCTGATCGACTATATGGAGCAGAACCAGGGCGAGTTCTACCGACGCGGCGGGATGGCCAAGTCCGACACCGTCCCGGCGATGCTCACGCCGGGTGAGTTTGTCGTGAACAAGGATGCCGTGTCCCGCTACGGGGCTGGCTTCTTCGAAGCAATCAACAACCTGACTGCCCCGGCGCAAGCCCTGGCCGGGCGTGCGCTTGCGGGCGTTCAGGGCTTTGCCACGGGCGGGCTGGTGCAACCTAGCGGGTCGCGGCTGGCCCGTCCAGTGTTGGCCACCGATGCCGGGCCCAGCCGCACGGTACGCGTGGAACTGTCCTCGGGACAGCAGAAGGTCAACGCCACCGTCGACGCACGAGACGAGTCTCGTCTGCTGCAACTGCTGGACGCTGCTCGCGCCCGCACTGCCTGAAGGTTTCCCTATGCAACTGACGAACCTCGAAACCGGGGTGGCTTTGCCATTGCCCGATGACTTGCTGTGGAGCGACGAGCACGCGTGGTCGCCAGCTGTGGCGACCACGTCTTACCTCATCACCGGAGCCTTGCTGATCCAGTCTGCCACCCGGCAAGCCGGTCGCCCCATCACGCTGGTGGGCGCACCCGACATGGCTTGGGTCACGCGGGCCACGGTCGAGCAACTACGGGCCTGGGCCGCGCTTCCAGTCGGCAGTGCTACCGGCCGATTCGGCTTGACCTTCGCCGATGGCCGCTCGTTCACCGTGGCATTCCGCCACGCAGAAACGGCCATCGAAGCTGAGCCCGTGCTGGGCATCCCGGCCCGTGCCGCTACCGACTTCTATCGCCTGACCCTTCGATTCCTGGAGATTTGAAATGCCGATCCAATCCGGCGACGTGAAACTGCTGAAGTCCGCCGTGATGGCGGATGTGCCCGAGGGCGGTGGCGCGCCCACGGGCAACACCATTGCCGATGGCGTCTCGAACGCCATCTTTCCTGACATCTCCGAGCTGGATCGCGCCGGTGGTCGGGTCAACCTGCGCAAGTCCTTCGTGTCAGTGCAGACCGACGACACCGACACCTACTTCGGTGCCAACGTGATCGTGGCCGAGCCGCCGCAGGATGCGCGCGTCAGCGTCACGCTGTTCAGCACCGAGAAGACCTTCGACACGCGCGAGCAGGCCCAAGTCCGTATCGAGGCCTACCTCAACAAGGGCCCGGAGTGGGCTGGCTACCTGTTCGAGAACCACATCGCGGGCCAGCGCGTTATTCAGCTTTTCCAGCGCACCACCGACACCGTTCCCAATGTCGGCCAGACCTTGGTCTTGATCGAGAACGAGGGCATGGGCACCCAGAAGGAGCAGTACATCCGGGCCACCTCGGTGTCCGTCGTCGAGCGCACGTTCACCTACGACGGCGACAAAGACTACAAGGCCAGCATCGTCACGGTCGACATCAGCGACGCCCTGCGCTACGACTTCACCGGCTCGCCCGCAAGTCGCACGTTCACTCGTGCCGCGAACAGCACCAAGACGCGCGACACGGTCGTGGCGGACGCCGGAACCTATGTCGGGGTGGTACCGCTGACGCAGGCCGCCGCCGTCGGCGATTTCACGATCAAGGGAG